>CAYNOF010000714.1:0-3181 GCA_964398335.1 uncultured Rhizobiaceae bacterium | reverse complement strand
GCGGTTCCGACGGGGCCTCGATACGCGCCAGCGTGCGCGCCAACGCCTCGTCGTCGAGCGCCTCCGGGGGCATCGACTCCAGCATCTCGCCGGCTGTCGCCTCGAGCGCGGCGACGTCGGCGCGCGCTTCCTCGCTGTAGGCGAGATGCGCCGCGACCAGCAGCGCCGGACCCTCGGCGAGCGCGCCGCTGGCGTAGTCGAGCAGCAGTTCGGGAGGCGCAGGGTGGCGGATCACAGCGTGTCACCCTGCAGCGCCTCGCGCAGGCGCAACAGCGCCAGGCGGATGCGCGACTTCACGGTGCCCAGCGGCAGCTTCATCTCCTCGGCGATGGCGGAATGCGACTTGTCCTGGAAGAAGGCCATGCGCAGCACGTCGATCTGGTCGGCCGTCAGGTGCTGCATCACCGCGCCGATGCGCTCGCGTACCTGGCGGCTGATCGCGGCATGATCGGCGCCCTGCGGCGCCTCGGTCGAGAACTGCACATAGTCCTCGGGATCGAAGCCGGCATGGGTGGCGCGGCGCAGCAGGTCGACGCGCTTGTTGCGCGCGATGGTGAAGATCCAGGTGGCAGCGCCGGCGCGCGCCCGGTCGAAGGTCTCGGCCCGGCGCCAGACCAGCACCATGGTCTCCTGCGCCACTTCCTGGGCGGTATCGGCGTCGGCGCCGGAACGCATCACGAACGCCTTCACCCTGGGCGCGAAACGGCGGAACAGCTCGGCGAAGGCGGCGCGGTCCTGGCGCCGCGCCACCGCCTCGATGAGCTCGGCGGAATCGTCGGCCGTGGCCGGCGTGGCGAGCTGCGAGGCGCCGCTCACCGCCGCCGCCCGGCCCCAGCGCGGGGAGAAGGGGATCGCGGGAACGCGGGCAGCGACGGCAAGCATCCTCCGTCTACGGAGGCGACCGCCGGTCGGATCATGCCCGCCGCCCGCATCTCAGCCCGGCCGGCCCTGCTCGCCCAGGTCCCAGAACAGCCCGGTCATCAGCCGCAGCCCCTCGCGCGCCACCGGCGCCAGCATGTGCTCGTTGGGCGCGTGCTGGCTGCACGAGGCGTAGGAATGCGGCACCCAGACCGTGGGCATGCCGAGGATGTCGACGAACACCTCGTTGGGCAGCGAGCCGCCGAGATTGGGGATCACGTCGGGCTTCTTGCCGGTGGTGCGCTCGATCGAGGCCACGGCGAGCTTGGCCCACGGGCTGTCCGGATCGAGCCGCGTGGCGTTCATCAGCACCTCGCGCATCGAGGCGATCTCGATCGCCTGGAAGCCGTGCCTGTCGAGGTGCCGGCGCAGCGCCGGCAGGATGTCGTGCGGATCGGTGCCGACGACGAAGCGCAGCTGGCACCAGGCGGTGGCGTTGGGCGGGATGGCGTTGACCACGCGGTCGGGGTTGCCGGTCTTGAAGGCCAGCACCTCGAAGCTGTTCCAGCCGAAGACGCGCTCCGGCGGCGTCAGCGATTCCTCGCCCCAGTCGCGGTCGATCTGCGGGCCGTCGGGGCCGCCGTCGATCTCCAGGCCCGACAGCGCCATGCGCACCGAGTTGGTGAGCGTCTTGGGCCGCCATTCCGGCACCTTGATCTGGCCGCGCCCGTCGGCGATGGAGGCGATGGCGTGCGCCATGATCAGGCCGGGATTGGCCAGCAGGCCGCCCCAGTTGCCGGAGTGATGGCCGCCCTCGCGCAGGTCGAGCTTCATGATGAAGTTCAAGGTGCCGCGCGTGCCGCCGAAGATCGCCGGCTTGTGCGGCTGCAGGCGCGGGCCGTCCGAGCCGATCAGCGCGTCGGCCTTCAGGAGATCCTTGTGGGCGCGGCAGAAATCGGCGAGGCCGGGCGAGCCGGTCTCCTCGCCGGTCTCGATCAGGATGGTCGAGTTGAAGCCCAGCGCGCCGCGCTCCTCCAGCACCGCCTGCAGGGCGGCGATGTTGATGGTGTGCTGGCCCTTGTTGTCGGCCGTGCCGCGGCCGTAGATGCGCTCGCCCTCGACCACGATGGTCCACGGCGACAGGCCCTGGCGCCACTGATCATCCAGCCCGCGGATGACGTCGCCATGACCATAGGTCAGGACCGTGGGCTTCGACGGATCCTCGATGCGCCGCGCCACCATGAACGGCCCGAACTTCGCCACCGGATTGTCGATGACCTGGAAGTCGTAGCCCAGCTTGCTCAGGCTCGGTCCCATCTCGTCGGTGAGATAGGCGCGCAGCGCCGGGCCGCTGTCGGTCTCCTGGCTGGTCGTGGGAATCGCCACGCGACGCTGCAGTTCCGCGAGGAAGCCGCCGTCGTCGAAATACTTCTCGATGCGCGCAATAGCGCCGTCACGCGTGCCGGTCATCACTGCCTTCCAAAGGGGTTACGCCGGCCACTCTGGAATAGACGCACAGGGCGTTCAAGCGCTCGCGACTAACGGTTCGTGCGGCCCTTGTGGCGGGCTACGACCTCGGCCAGCAGGCAGAGGATCTCCCACATCATCGTGGCGCCGACGAGGGCGGTGTTGCCGGAGGGATCGAACGGCGGTGACACTTCCACGACATCGCCGCCGACCAGGTCGAGCCCGCGCAGGCCGCGCAGCATGCGCTGCGCCTCGTGCGTGCTGAAGCCGCCCACCTCGGGCGTGCCGGTGCCGGGCGCGTAGACGGGATCGAGGCCATCGACGTCGAAGCTGACATAGGCCGGCTGGCCGCCGACGACGCGGCGCGCCTCGGCGATCACCTTCTCGACGCCGAGGTCGTAATATTCCTCGATGCCGATGACGCGGATGCCCTGCTCGTGCGCCCAGCGCATGTCGTCGTCGTTGTACAGCGAGCCGCGGATGCCGATCTGCACGAAGCGCCTGGGATCGACCAGGCCCTCCTCGATGGCGCGACGGAACGGCGTGCCGTGCGTGTATTTGTAGCCGCCGAAATAGGTGTCCCAGGTGTCGCTGTGGGCGTCGAAATGCACCAGGCCCAGCGGCCCCTTGGTGGCGATGGCGCGCAGGATCGGCAGGGTGACCAGATGATCGCCGCCGGCCGACAGGGGCAGGGTGCCGGCGGCGTGGACCTTGTCGTAGTACGCCTTGATGCGCTCCATGCTGTCGTCGACGCTGGCCGGGTTGACCGGCGTGTCGCCGAGATCGCCGCAACGCGCCAGGCGATAGGGTGCGATGCCGGTCACATGGTGCACGCGGCGCATCAGGGTCGACTGGT
>CAYNOF010000713.1:0-6157 GCA_964398335.1 uncultured Rhizobiaceae bacterium | reverse complement strand
GGGCGCGCCCGGCGGGGGCGCCCGCCCACCTGGCGCGGGGGGGCCGCCGGGGGCCGGCGGGGGGGGGCCCCCCCCACCGCCGCCTCGACGATGCGCCGCCGCGTCTGCGCCTGCTGCTCGGCCCGCTTGCCGAGGGTGTAGGTCCGGGTCATTCTAGATTTCGATGCACGCTGATGTGTAGTCATATTGACAGGGGCCGGTCAATTTCAGTACACGTTTGTGTACTGTCAAATTCGGGCATTGTCCAGATCGGGAGGCTTCAGTGCAGACCAGGATCAACGAGATCGCCGACGGCATCTATCGGCTCTCGACCTTCGTGCCGGAGATCGCCGCGCCATCGGGCTTCACCTTCAACCAGTTCCTCGTGCTGGGCGACGAGCCGCTGCTGTTCCACACCGGGCCGCGCCGGATGTTCCCGCTGGTGCGCGAGGCCGTGGGCCGGTTGATCCAGGTCGAGCGGCTGCGCTGGATCACCTTCGGCCATGTCGAGGCCGACGAATGCGGCTCGATGAACGAGTGGCTGGACGCGGCGCCATGGGCCGAGGTCGCGCACGGCATGACCGGCTGCATGGTGCAGCTCAACGACCTGGCGAACCGCGCGCCGCGCGCGCTCGCGCACGGCGAGACCATCGAGCTCGGCCGCGGCCGCAGGATCCGCTACCTCGACACGCCGCACACCCCGCATGGCTGGGAGGCCGGCCTGATCTACGAGGAATCGACCGCGACCCTGCTGTGCGGCGATCTCTTCACCCAGGTGGGCGACGGCCCGGCGTTGACGGAAGGCGACATCGTCGGGCCGGCGGTCGTGGCCGAGGACATGTTCCGGGCCTCCTGCCTGAGCCCGGCCATGGGCACGACGATCCGCGAGCTCGCCGGGCTCGCGCCGCGCACCCTGGCGCTGATGCACGGGCCCTCCTTCGCCGGCGACGCCGCCGCCGCGCTGCGCGCGCTGGCCGACGACTACGACCGCCGCATCACGGGCGGCCTGCTCGAGGCGGCGTAAACGCTCGCGATGGCGGAGGCGGGCGGATCGCCGCCGACGCTGTGCGCGCGCGGGCAAGCGAGGTAGCCTGACGCGATGACCCGCATCGCGCTGATCCACGCCACGCCCGCCGCCGTCGAGCCGATCAAGGCGGCCTTCGCCGAGATCTGGGCCGAGCCCGATCTCGTCAACCTGCTCGACGATTCGCTGAGCCGCGACCGCGCCACCAGCGCCGGGCTGAGCGACAGCATGTACCGCCGCTTCGACGCCCTGGGCGGCTACGCGCTGTCGGTCGGCGCCGACGCGATCCTGTTCACCTGCTCGGCCTTCGGGCCGGCCATCGAGCGCGTGGCGCGCGCCGTCACCATCCCCGTGCTGAAGCCCAACGAAGCGATGTTCGCCGAGGCCATCGCGATCGGCGGCAGGATCGGCATGCTGGCGACGTTCGAGCCGTCCATCGCCAGCATGGGCGAGGAGTTCGAGGCCGATGCCGCCAGGGCGGGCAGCAACGCCAGGCTGGACTGCGTGTTCGTGCCCGGCGCGATGGCCGCGCTTCTCGCCGGCCACCGCGAACAGCACGACACCATGATCGCCGACGCGGCCACTGCCCTGTCACATTGCGCCGCGATCATGCTGGCGCAGTTCTCGATGGCGTCGGCGGCGCCGCGGCTGCGTCAACGGCTGCCGGCCCTCCCCGTCCTCACCAGCCCGGCCTCGGCGGTCGCGGCATTGAAGAGCAAGGTGGCGCCGGCTTCGCGGTAGTCATCGGAGGAAGAGGCAGCATGCGCGAGCGCGATGCAGAGCAAAGGCTGCGTACCGCGATCGCCGTCATCGACGATCTGCTGCGCGTGCAGCTCGACGAGATCATTCGGTCACCGACGTTCGCGCAGCTCAAGCAGACCTGGTGGGGCCTGCACCTTCTGGTGTCCGCCAGGCAAGCCGACCCGCTGCTGACAATTCGCATTGTTCACGTCACGAAGCGCGAGCTGCTGGACGATTTCGCCAGACATGAGGAATTTCGTCAGAGCTGGCTGATCAGGAACGTCTACGAACGCGAGTTCGAAGTGGTCGGCGGCGAACCCTATGGCGTGCTGATCGGCAATTACGCGTTCAACGTCGGCGACCGCGACGATGTTTCGTTGCTCGAGGAGATTGCCTCCGTCGCCGCTTTTGCGCATGCGCCGTTCGTGGCCTCGGCGAGCCCGGAGATGTTCGGTGTCACGGCTCCGCATGACCTGCCGCGCGTTCTGCCCGATGCTTTCAGGGGACCACGTTACGGGCGATGGAACGCACTGCGCGATGGGGATGATTCGCGCTTTCTCTGCCTCACCGTCCCGCTCGTGCCGGCACACGATTGCTGGATGAATGGCGCCTGGGTCGTCGGCATCCTGGCCGCGCGCACCTTCTCGACGGATCACTGGTGGCCGAGGCTGGGCGGCATCTCCGAGGGCGACTGGGTCGATGTCCGGGGCAGACCGGCAGAGGACGGCGCCATTGCGTCCACCGCCGGCGGCCGGGCGATCGACACGCCTCTGCCCGATGATCGCCTTGTCGACCTCAGCCGGCAGGGATTTCTGCCGCTGATCGAGGATGTGAATACCGGGCGCGTGGCGGCCCCCTGTACGAGCACCGCCCACAGGCCGGCGGTCCACGATCTTGCGGAGGCGACCGCGGATGCGAAGATTTGGGCCACGTTGCCCTGCGTTCTTTCGGCGTCCCGGGTCGTTCACTACCTCAGGATCATGTGTCGCGACCTGATGATCGGCGCCTACATGGAGACGCCCGCGGTTGATGCGTGGATGAACCGATGGGTCGCACATTTTGTGGCGACCACCGAGCGCGGCGAGGCGGAATATCCCCTTCTCGAGGCGAGGGTCACCTTCCAGCGAAACGTCGACGATTACTCAGCACACAAATTGATCCTGCATCTGCGGCCTCGATTGGATGGTGTAGCGCTGGCCCGCCCGCTGCGTCTTGTGGCGCAGCTTTCCGCTCGATGGCTCTAGCTGGCGCGCCGGCGAGCAGCGACGGCGCCACCGATCAGCTCAGGCTGCCCGGATAGTCCTGCCAGATCGACGCCTCGAGCTTGAGGTGCGTCGCCGCCGGATAGTGGGCGAGCCAATGGCGGGCGCATTGCGCGCTGGTGGCGTTCCACAGTTGCGGCAGGCCGCGCGCGTGGTCGAGGAAGCGTTCGAGCACCGGCAGGCGGCTGGGCCAGCCGATGGCGTGCGGGTGCAGCACCATCGAGAAGTGCCGGCCGCGCCGGTACTGCGCATCGAGCTCGGCGTTCCAGTTGCGCAGCAGGCTGTCGGGATTCTCCAGGCCGGTGCCCTTCTTGGGGAACAGCAGGAAGTACTGGTCGTCGAAATGGTAGTAGTACGGCAGCGTGAGGATCGCGCGCCGGCTGGCGAAATCCGACACCCAGTAATGCGGCGCGTCGTCGGCCAGGCCGTTGCCGAAATAGTCGTAGCCGGCCTCGATCAGCAGGTCGATCGTATGGCCGCTCACCGCGCCGCCGGAAAACTTGTCGCCCGGCCGCGGCAGCGAAAACCAGCCGGTCGGCCGCGCGCCGGTCGCCGCGGCGAGGATCTCGGTCGTGCGCTGCAGCCGCGCGCGCTCGTCCTCGCGCTCGAGCTGGCTGACATCCTCGTGCTTGAAGCCGTGCGCGGCGATCTCGTGGCCGTCCTCGTGCAGGCTGCGGATGGTCGCGGCATGGATCTCGGCGATCACCGCGGGCACGGCGAAGGTGGCGTGCAGGCCGTAGCGCTTCAGCGTCTCGCGCACGCCGGCCAGGCCGCCATGCATGCCGAAATAGGCCTCGGGCGTCGTCAGGTCCTTCGCCGTGATGCCGCCGACACCGCACGGCGGGCTGAGATCGACGACGATGCGAAAGCAGCAGCGCCTGCCCTCGGGCCAGCGGATCTCCGAGTCGAGCAGGCTCTTCTCGTCGCTGATGGTGTAGCGGTCCTTCCACGGCATCGAATGGTCCTTCCAGCACGACCTCATGCTGAGGAGGCCGCGCAGCGGCCGTCGCGAAGCATGGGCTACAGGCACCGAGTGTCTTGCCCACCCTTCGAGACGCGCCCTGCCGGCGCTCCTCAGGGTGAGGTCTGGGGTGAATTGAAGCGCCTGGGCGGGTGCTTCGCCAGCACGTGGCGGGCGGCCTGCTCGCAGCTCGGGAACCACACGCCGGGCAGCGCCTTCATGCGCGTGAACAGGCGGTCGAGCATGGCGATGCGCAAAGCGCGGCCGGACACGAAGGGGTGCATGCAGATGTTGAGGTAGCCGCCCTGCTGGTACTCGCGCATGAAGGCGTCCCACCAGATCGCCTCGACGTGATCCGGGTCCATCATGCGCTGCGCGTCGTTCTCGGTGTTGAGCCAGGCGAAGCTGAAGAACATCGCGTCGTCGATGACGTAGTGGAACGGCAGGTTCAGCAGGGTGCCCGAGCCGTCGGGCTTGCTGATGTAATGCGGCCGGTGGTCGGGCGTGTCGTGCGAGTTATAGATGAAGCCCTCCTCCAGCAGCAGGCTCTGGGTGTGCCAGCTGCGCGTGCCCACCGGGCGCCTGCCGGTCAGCTTCTCGATCGCCGAAGCGGCCTTGCGCAGATGGTCGCGCTCCAGCTCGGGCTCGGCCGGCACGCGGTGCTCCCACATGTGGTCGGCGATCTCGTGGCCGCTCTTCGACGCCGCCTTGACCGCCTGCGGATAGAGCTCGCAGATGCGGCCGGGCGTGAAGATGGTCGCCTTGATGCCGTGGCTGTCGAACAGCTCGATCAGGCGCCAGATGCCGACGCGGCCGCCGAATTCGCCCTTGGCCAGCTGCATCGGCGGCTCGTTGAGCACGCGGCGCAGCAGCATGGCGTCGAAATCGGCCGTGACGTTGACGGCCAGGCGCACGCCCTCGGGCCACTCGACCTGCTCGACGATCGAATGCCGCGCGCCGTACTCGGCGGCCTTGGCCTTCAGCGCGGCGATGTCCTGGTCGAGCTCGGCTGCGGTACTCATGGTGCGCCCCTTCCACAGAGGAGGCGACGCTAACGCACCTTCCCCCGGAGGGGGAAGCTCGTCGAGGCTGCCGGTCCCTTGGCACGCCCTGTGCGTGGCATCCGGCGGCCGGCGCGTTCGCCCAAGAAAAATCACCAGCGGCTTAAGAAAAAATTCGGCGGCTATCGGCGGGTTTGCCCCTAGTTTCCCGCCGCTTCGGCGAGGCCGGTGAAGGAGCACGACGATGACGGTATCTGCGGGACGAATCGGGCGCACGGTCGGGGCGGCGGCGCTCGCATGGCTGCTCGCCGGGACCGCCTGGGCACAGAATGCCGCAGCGCCGGTGAAGGGCGGCACGCTGATCTACCTGGAGCAGCAGGCGCACACCAACCTCTATCCGCCCGCCGGCGGCTTCTATCCCAACGGCGGCGTGCTCAACCAGATCACCGACCGGCTGACCTACCAGAACCCCAAGACGCTCGAGATCGAGCCGTGGATCGCCGAGAGCTGGACGATCAACGAGAACGCCACGGAATACGTCTTCAAGCTGCGCCCGGGCGTCACCTTCTCCGACGGCACGCCGGTCGACGCCGCGGCGGTGGCCAAGAACTTCGACGTCTTCGGGCTGGGCGACCGCGCGCTCAAGCACCCGGTCTCCGAGGTGATCACCAACTACAGCCGCAGCGAGGTGATCGATCCGCTGACGGTGAAGTTCGTCTTCAGCAAGCCCTCGGCCGGCTTCCTCCAGGGCACCTCGGTGATCGGCTCCGGCCTGGTGTCGCTCAAGACGCTGGCGCTGCCCTACGACGCGCTGGGCGACGCCACCAAGATCATCGGCTCGGGCCCCTTCGTGGTGGCGAGCGAGGTGCTTGGCCGCGAGCTGGTGATGACGGCGCGCAAGGACTACGCCTGGGGGCCGGCGAAGCATCCGCACCAGGGCCGCGCTTTGCTCGACGGCATCCGCTACGTCGTGACGCCGGAGGACAGCGTGCGCATCGGCGCGCTGCTCGCCGGCCAGTCGCACGTCATCCGCCAGGTGCAGGCCTACGACGAGAAGCAGGTGCTGTCGAAGGGCTTCACCATCCTCGCGCCGCCGACGCGCGGCGTGAACAACAGCGTCGTCTTCCGGCCCGACAACCCGCTGGTCGCCGACCTGCGCGTGCGCCAGGCGCTGCTGCACGGCACCAAC
>CAYNOF010000712.1:0-1972 GCA_964398335.1 uncultured Rhizobiaceae bacterium | reverse complement strand
CGGCGTCGAACGGCGTCTCCGTCGCATGCGTCTGCACGTAGCGGCTGATGCCCAGCGCCCCGGCGTGGCTGCGCACCAGCGGGCCGTGCCGGTTCAGCCAGTAATCCTGGAACTGCGCGCGTGTCAGGTGCGGCAGGCGGTGCAGGCAGAACGTCAGCTTCACGGCAGGCATCGCCGCCTCCTCCTTGACAGCCGTAGGGGCGGACATACCATTTTCGCGACGGACGCTATATCCTTGTGCAAAGGGCCTTTTTGCCGCCGACCGATCGGCGCGAACCAGCGAATCCGACAGTCCTAGAGGCGGAAATAGGGAACCGCCGAGCCAGGCGGTACACCGGAACCAGTTCCTCGCACTGGAGTCCGCCCGATGGCCCGCAACCGCACGATCTCACCCGACTTCTGGACCTGGGAAGCCGTCATCGACTGCCAGCCGATGACGCGCCTTTTGTTCATCGGCCTGTGGAATTTCGCCGACGATTTCGGCGTGCAGCCGCTCAGGCCGCGCACCATCCGCATGCAGGTGTTTCCCGGCGACACCATAGAAAACGAGAGAGTGCGTGCGATGCTCGACGAGCTGGCGGCGCAGGGGCTGGTGCGGATCTACGAGGTCGACGGCCAGGAATACGTCGCGATCGCCGACTGGGACCAGCTGCAGCGCGTCGGCAAGCGTGCGCGGCGGCGGTATCCAGCCGCTGCCTCCGCGGTGCCCGGCGTCGGCGAGGCGAGCGAGCAGCCTCCTTCGCAGACCATGGCCAACCATAGAATCGGCGAGACGAGCGGGCAGACCCCGGCGACCATCGCCAACCATAGAATCGACGGGGCGCCGCCACCGCGCCCGGAGAAAGAAGGCGAACCGCAGCAGTGGCGACGAAGGGTCAAGGACCTGCTGCACGCGTACTGGCCGCGCCACGCCGTCATCGAGTCGGTGGACGACGAGACGGCCGATCGCTGGACGGCGAAGTGGATCGCCGAGGGCTGCGACTATGGGCGCGACATCGTCCCCGCCGTGCGCGACTTCTACGTCATGCAGCCGGACCGTCCGCCGGCGGACTGGCGCGAACTCGATGCGCGGTTGCGCAGGACCGCCGCGCCTGCTTGAAGGGCCGCCATGGCCGACCTGCCGATCATCGACGCCCTGCCGGCGCTGAAGGAGGCGCTGGCGCATGGCAGCGCGGCCGTGCTGCTGGCGCCGCCCGGTGCCGGCAAGACCACCGCGGTGCCGCTGGCGCTGCTCGACCAGCCCTGGCTGGCCGGGCGCAGGATCGTCATGCAGGAGCCGCGCCGCGTGGCCGCGCGCGCCGCGGCACGGCGCATGGCGCAGACGCTCGGCGAGGAGGTCGGCGGCACGGTGGGCTATCGCGTGCGCCTCGACAGCCGGGTCGGGCCGAAGACGCGCATCGAGGTGGTCACCGACGGCCTGTTCCTGCGCCGCCTGCAGGCCGATCCCGCGCTCGACGGCGTCGGCCTGGTGATCTTCGACGAGCTGCACGAGCGCGGGCTGGAGACCGATTTGTCGCTGGCGCTGGTGCGCGAGGCGCAGGTGGCGCTGCGCGAGGACCTGCGCATCCTCGCGATGTCGGCGACGCTCGACGGCACGGCGGTGGCCAGGCTGCTGGGCGACGCGCCGGTGATCGAGAGCGCCGGCCGCATGTTCCCGGTGCAGACGCGCTATCTCGAGCGCGATCCCGAGGGCCGGCTCGAGGACACCGTCGCCTCGACCACGCGTCGCGCCATGGCAGAGGAGAGCGGCAGCGCGCTGGTCTTCCTGCCCGGCGTCGGCGAGATCCGCCGTGTCGAGGAACGCCTGCGCGAGGCGCTGCCGGCGGACACCGACCTCGTGCCGCTCTATGGAGATCTCTCGCCCGCCGACCAGGACCGCGCCATCGCGCCCTCGCCCGCCGGCCGACGCAAGGTGGTGCTCGCCACCTCGATCGCCGAGACGAGCCTCACCATCGAGGGCGTGCGCATCGTG
>CAYNOF010000711.1:0-5579 GCA_964398335.1 uncultured Rhizobiaceae bacterium | reverse complement strand
AAGCGGCGCGACGCCTCGACCGTGGGATCGGGCACCGGCACGGCCGCGAGCAGCGCCTGGGTGTAGGGATGCAGCGGGTTGTCGAACAGCTCGTCGCATTCGGCCATCTCGACGATGCGCCCGAGGTACATGACCGCGACGCGGTGGCAGAGATGGCGCACCACCGAGAGGTCATGGGCGATGAAAAGATAGGTGAGATTGAAGCGCTCGCGCAGGTCCTCGAGCAGGTTCACGATCTGCGCCTGGATCGACACGTCGAGCGCCGACACCGCCTCGTCGCAGACGATGAACTCCGGATCGAGCGCCAGCGCGCGCGCGATGCCGACACGCTGACGCTGACCGCCCGACATCTCGTGCGGATAGCGGTCGGTGAACTTGGGATCGAGGCCGCACACCGACAGCAGCTCGCGCACGCGCGCGCGGCGGCGCGTGGCGTCGGTCTCGACACCATGCACCTTGATCGGCTCGGCGATGATGTCGCCGACCTTCATGCGCGGGTTCAGCGAGCTGTAGGGATCCTGGAAGATCACCTGCATGCGCCGGCGCAGCGCGATCAGCTCGCGGCGCGGCATTTGCGCCACGTCGGCGCCGTCGAACATGATCTGTCCGGCGGTCGGCTTCTCCAGCCTGAGGATGCAGCGGCCGGTCGTGGTCTTGCCGCAGCCGCTCTCGCCCACCAGGCCGAGCGTCTCGCCCCGCGCGATCGAGAAGTCGACGCCGTCGACCGCCTTCACGTCGCCGATCTTGCGCGACAGCACGATGCCCTCGCTGATCGGGAAGTGCATCTGCAGGCCGCGCACTTCGACGAGAGGCGCCACCGCGTTCATTGCGCCGCCTCCGCCATCGCACCCAGTTCGTCGCGCCGGAAGCACGCGGAGGCGTGACCCGCCCCGCCCGCCGGCTCCAGCGACGGCCTCGACTGGGCGCACTTCTCGATGGCGAAGCGGCAGCGCGGCCGGAACGAGCAGCCGCCGTCGAGCTTGGTCAGGTCCGGCGGCTGGCCATCGACCGGATCGAGCCGCGCGCGCCGCGGCTGGTCGAGCCGCGGCACCGAGCGCAAGAGCGCCATGGTGTAGGGGTGGCGCGGGTCGTGATAGATCGCCTCGGCGCTGCCCGACTCGACGATGCGGCCGGCATACATCACGTTGACCCGCTGGGCATAGCGCGCGACGACGCCGAGATTGTGCGTGATGACGATCAGCGCGACGTTGAGGCGCTCGGTCAGCGCCTTCATCAATTCGAGGATCTGCGCCTGGATGGTGACGTCGAGTGCCGTGGTCGGCTCGTCGGCGATGATCAGCTTGGGATTGCAGGCCAGCGCCACGGCGATCATCACCCGCTGGCGCATGCCACCGGAGAGCTGGTGCGGATACTGCCTCAGCCGGCGCTTCGCGTCGGCGATGCCGACCATCTCCAGCAGCTCCAGCGCGCGGCCGTGCGCCGCCTCGCGGTCGGCGCCCTGGTGCTGCTCGAGCACCTCGGTGATCTGCCGACCGATGGTGAGCACGGGGTTGAGCGAGGTCATCGGCTCCTGGAACACCATGCCGATGTCGCGGCCGCGGATCGCGCGCATCTGCGCTTCGGAGAGGCTGCGCAGGTCGCGGCCATCGAAGATGATCTGCCCGCCCGTGATACGCCCCGGCGGATCGGCGATCAGGCGCAGGATGGAAAGCGCGCCCACCGACTTGCCCGAGCCGCTCTCGCCCACGACGGCGACGGTCTCGCCCTGCTCCACCGTGTACGAAATGCCATCAACGGCGCGGACGAGGCCCGCACCGGTGCGAAATTCCGTATGAAGCTCCTTAACCTCAAGCAATGGCATGAGGTCGCTCCGTGCAGCGCGAATCCGTCCCTGTCTGCTGCAGCCGAGACTGCAGTCGGTCTCTTCGGACCAGCAGAAACCTTACGGAATGCGGCGCACGGGTACAAGCGCGCGAGATGTCGGGAAGTTCAGCTGTGTTGTTCCGTCGCGCAGGGGAAGGAACGCCTAACGGCGGCTGAGCCTCAGGAAGGTGGGCGTGCGGCCGGCCAGCATCTTGCGTTCGTAGCGCGTGGGCGGCCAATCGTCGGGCCGCGTGCGCCAATCGCGCGCACGTTCGGCGAGCCACTCAAACGCCGGATGCAGACAGGCGTGCTCGACCATCCAGGGCAGATAACTCGGATCATCGGTCGCCAGCCGCAGCTCGGCGCCCTTCACCATCAGGCTCGCCAGCCGATCGAGGTTCTCGCGACAGACGAAGCGGCGCTTGTGATGACGGGCCTTGGGCCAGGGATCGGGGAACAGGACAAAAACGCGCGTCAGCGAGAGCGGCGGCAGCGCGGCCATGACGAAGCGCGCGTCGTTGTCATGGACGCGCACATTGTCGAGTCCCAGCCGCTCGACATGCGCCAACGCCTTGGCGACGCCGTTGATGTAGGGCTCGCAGCCGATCAGGCCGACATCGCGATGATGCTCGGCCTGCCACGCCAGATGCTCGCCGGCCCCGAAACCGATTTCGAGCCAATAGCCGCCCGGCATGGCGCGACCGAACAGCGTGGCGAGGTCGAGTGGATCCTTGTGATCGGCGGGATCGAGGCTATGCGTCACCGGCACGCGCAGGCGCGGCAGAAGCGTGTCGAGCAGGCCCTGCTGGTGCGCGCGCAGCTTCTTGCCCTGGCGGCGGCCGTAGAGCGTGCGGATGTGTGGCGTCAGGTCGGTGCGGCCGGAATCCATGGCCGGCGCGACATAGGCCGCGCCGTGCATCTTCACAAGCCGGATCGGAAGATCAGCTGAAGGCGTCCGCGGCGAAGAAGCCCAGGACACCGACGACCAGCAACCCGCCGAGCACGTTGATCGCGCGGTTGACCGGATCGTAGCCACGGCGGAGGTAATAGGCCTGCGCCCATTCCGCGAACCATTCCCGGAGCAAGGTCATTGTTCTTAGTCCTGCCTCAACCAGCAGGGGATCCCCCCAAAAGCTGTTCGCACTATAGCAAAGTTCCTCTCATCTGCAATGTAATCGAGGTAAACAATTGAACGCACACACACTTCTTCGATGGGTAGGCCGATGAGAGGCATTTCGTCCTGGTCCCAGTGGCTTGGTGGCCTGACCGGATGGCGACGGATCGCTGCCGCCGTGGCCTTGGGCGCGGCGGCCGGCTTCGCCATGCCGCCCTGGTATGTGCTGCCGCTGATGCCGCTGGGGCTGGTCGGCCTGGTCTGGCTGCTGGACAGCGGCCTGGGCGCGCCGCCGCGCCGACGACGCAATTTTTTCGATGGCTTCCTCTGGGGTCTCGGCCATTTTTCTGTCGGTTGCTACTGGATCACCGAAGCGTTCTTCGTGCCGCCGGCGATCTTCGCGCCCCTGGGCCCGCCGATCGTGCTGGGCCTGGCCGCGCTGCTGTCGCTGTTCGTCGGCACCGCCTGCGTGCTCTACGTCGCGACCGTCCGCGCGATGCCCGGCCGTTTCGCCGGCTGGCGGCGCGTGCCGCTGTTCGCACTGTGGTGGGTCGTCGCCGAATGGTCGCGCGGCCATGTCATGACCGGCTTCCCCTGGAACCCCGCCGGCCATGTCTGGGCCTTCAGCGCCCCGGCGTTGCAGCCCGCCGCCTGGGTCGGTGTCTATGGACTGTCCCTGCTGACTATCGTGATCCTGGCGAT
Source organism: uncultured Rhizobiaceae bacterium (assembly GCA_964398335.1). Taxonomy (GTDB): domain Bacteria; phylum Pseudomonadota; class Alphaproteobacteria; order Reyranellales; family Reyranellaceae; genus JAFAZJ01. The sequence goes on along the minus strand of CAYNOF010000711.1, from coordinate 1,939 downwards.
GCCGGCGACCCTGGCCGATACCGTGCCCCGGCGCTGGCTGCCGACCGCCGTGGTCGTGGTCCTCGCCTTGGCGATCGGCCTGACCGGCGGGCTGTCGCTGGAGGCGCGGCTGGCCGAGGCCAATGCCCGCACGACGCCGGTCGAGGCGCGGCCGATGTTGCGGCTGGTCCAGCCCAATATCCCGCAGGGCGAGAAATGGCGCCCGGAACGGCGCGCCGAACATGCCGCCAAGTTCGCGCGGCTGAGCACCGCCGATCGACCACCGGAGGTCGCGCATGTGATCTGGCCGGAGACCGCCGTCTCGTTCCTGCTGGCGCAGTCCCCGGCCTATCTCCAGACGCTGCGGGTGCTGATCCCCAAAGGTGGCTATCTGATCCTGGGCGCGCCGCGCGGGCCGATGACCCCGGACGAGGAACGCCGACCCGCGGCACTGGCCGGCAGCGTGCCGATCTGGAACAGCCTGCACGTCGTCGACGATCAGGGCGTGATCCGCGCCACCTACGACAAGAACCACCTCGTGCCGCTGGGCGAGTACCTGCCGCTGCGCGACATCATCCCGCTCAGCGATACCATCGGCCGCGGCTCCTTCGAGTTCGGCGAGACACGTCAGACGATCACCCTGCCCGGCCTGCCGCCATTCGCCGTGGCGATCTGCTACGAGGCGATCTTTCCCGATGAGATCGTGTCCAGGCCGCGCCCGGCCTGGATCCTCAACGTCACCAACGATTCCTGGTTCGGCACCTCGAGCGGCCCATACCAGCACATGATCAGCGCCCGCCTGCGCGCCGTCGAGGAAGGCCTGCCGATGATCCGCGTCGCCAATACCGGCATCAGCGCCGTGATCGACGGCGGCGGCCGCGTGTTGCGACAGCTTGGCATGAACGTCGAGGGCGTCATCGACGAGCGCCTGCCGCCACCCCTCTCGCCCACGCTGTATGGACGCCACGGTGATGCCGCGTTGCTGGCGTTGATGGTGGTCATTGCGCTGATCACTTCAGTGCATCAAGTGCGCCCCCATAAATTCGCATTGTGAATGTCATAATGTTCCCGTAAGGCGCGTATCGTTGATTGGTTGCGACAACCGGCCGTATAAATAATGTCTTAACCTTAGGACCAATTAACGTTATATTGACGATAGATTCACGGCACCTGACGGATATAGAGCATTCTTTTGTGGGTGCGCCATGGCCGCCGCCGCGAATCGGGGGCGTGCGTGGCGTTCTGCCATGTACGGGAATGGCGCGCGTGACGTCGCCGTAATCAAGGAGCAAAGCGACCATGGCAGGTCATCCCGTCGACGTTCATGTCGGCATGCGTGTGCGCCAGCGGCGGACGCTGCTGGGTATGAGCCAGGAGAAGCTCGGAGAAGCCGTCGGGCTCACGTTTCAGCAAATCCAGAAGTACGAGCGCGGCGCCAATCGCATCGGCTCGAGCCGCCTGTACGAGTTCAGCAAGGTCCTCGACGTGCCGGTGTCGTACTTCTTCGACGAGATGCCGGTGAACGTGCTGGTCGGGCGCGGCGGACGCGGGCGTGGCCGCAAGGCCGGGCTGGCCGAGGAAGGCACGCCGTTCGAGGACGAGAAGGATCCGCTCGCCAAGCGCGAGACGCTCGAGCTGGTGCGCGCCTACTACAAGATCGACGAAGAGAAGGTGCGCAAGCGCATCTTCGAGATGGTCAAGGCCGTCGGCGCCGCGTCCAAGGCGCACAAGATGGCCGCCGGCAAGAAGCGCTGAGTCTCGCTCCTGCCCGGGTCGCGCAGCGGCTCAGCCGCTGGCGTCGGCCGGCCTCACATAGACGTCCTTCACCGCCAGCCTGCCGTCGCGGAAGGTGTAGCGCTCGACGCCCACCGACGCGAAGGGCTGGCCGCTGGCCTTGTCGGTTCCCGTCATCCTGAAGGTCAGGAACGAGGCGTCCGGCGCGTGGTGATAGACCACGTCG
>CAYNOF010000710.1:0-1474 GCA_964398335.1 uncultured Rhizobiaceae bacterium | reverse complement strand
TGTGGTCGAGCTGGCTGTGCAGCTTGTCGGTGGGCTGGTCCGACAGCATGTGCAGCGGATAGCGCCCGGCGTGCGCGCTGCCCAGCCACTCGGCCGGCTCCATCCACACCGGATGACCGGGGCAATCCTCGTAGCCGAACGAGGCGATGCGCTCGGAGAAGATCTCGATGCGGCCCGACGGCGTCTTCAGCGGATGCTTCGCCGGATCCTCGCGGAACTTCGCCAGCATCACCGGCCGTTCGTCGGCATCCGCCACCGTGGCCAGCCCAGCCTGCCAGAAATCGTCGAACGACGGCAGCTCGATGCCGATCCTGGCCGAGCGCTCGCGGCTCTCGCCGTAGAGCCGGCGCAGCCAGCCCATGGTGTCGAGGCCCTCGGTGTAGCGCTCCTTCGTGCCCAGCCGCTCGGCCAGCGCGCTGTAGATCGCGAAATCGTCGCGCGCCTCGCCCTCCGGCTGCTTCACCGCCTTCATGGCGATGATGTGTTTCTCGCGCGTCGCCGAGCCGATGTCGTCGCGCTCCAGCGAGACCGTCGCCGGCAGCACGATGTCGGCCCGCTTCGCCGCCGCCGTCCAGAACTGCTCGTTGACGACGATGGTCTCGGGCTTGCGCCAGGCCAGCTTCAGGCGGTTGAGATCCTGATGGTGATGGAACGGGTTGCCGCCGGCCCACATCACCAGCCGGATGTCGGGATAGGTGTGCGAGGCGCCGTTGTACTCGAACGTCGCACCGGGGTTCAGCAGCATGTCGGCGATGCGTGCGACGGGGATGAACGCCTTCACCGCGTTGTCGCCCTGCGGCAGGGTCGCGCCGGGGATGCGCACGTGCGGGCTGCCCATCAGGTTGGCCGCACCGTAGCCGGTGCCGAAGCCGCCGCCGGGCAGGCCGATCTGGCCCAGCATGCAGGCCAGCGCGATCAGCGCCCAGAAGGGCTGCTCGCCGTGATGCGAGCGCTGCAGCGACCAGGCGATGTTGAGCATCGAGCGGTTGGCCGCCAGCTCGCGCGCCAGCGCGGCGATGCGCTCCGCCGGCACGCCGGTGATCGCCGCTGCCCACTCGGGTGTCTTGGCGATGCCATCCACTTCACCGACGAGGTAGGGCGCGTAACGCTCGAAGCCGACGCAGCAGCGCGCCAGGAACGCGGCGTCATGCAGGCCTTCGGTGTAGACCACGTAGGCCATCGCCAGCAGCATGGCGGTGTCGGTGTTGGGCCGGATCGCGATCCACTCGTCCTCGCCGCCGGTGTCGAGATCGTCGGCCGTGGGCGTGACGTTGACGAAGCGGGTGCCGCCGGCGCGCATGCGGCGCAGGCCGTCACGGATGCGATGCTCGCTGGGACCGCCGGCGCTGACCTGCGCGTTCTTGTGCGGCACGCCGCCGAAGGTCACGAAGAGCTTCGTGTGCTCGGCCATCACGTCCCAGCTGGTGTGGGAGGCAAACAGCTCGTCCATCGACATCACGATATGCGGCAGCAG
>CAYNOF010000709.1:0-2179 GCA_964398335.1 uncultured Rhizobiaceae bacterium | reverse complement strand
TCGCGATTCCACGCCAGCGCCGCGAGCTTTTCGCCGGCGGCGCGACCGAGCAACCGCTCGAGCGACCATCCGGGCGTATTGGCGAGTTGCCCGATCGTATCCACGCCGATCGCGTTGAGCCGCGCTTTCGTCACCGGGCCGACGCCCCACATCAGCTCGACGGTCAGCTCGTGAAGAAATTCCAGCTCGCTATCGGGATCGACCACCATGAGCCCGTCGGGCTTCGCCACCTGCGAGGCGATCTTCGCCAGGTGCTTGGTGCGCGCCACGCCGACCGAGATCGGCAGGCCGAGTTCCGTGCGCACGCGAAGCCGGATCGCGCGTGCGATGTCGGCCGGCGGGCCGAAGAGATGGGCGCAGCCCCGCACGTCGGCAAAGGCCTCGTCGATGGACAGCCGTTCGACCAGCGGCGTGAAATCGCCGATCACCTTCATCACCGCGTCGCCCAGACGCGTGTAGTCCTTGAAATGACCGCCGACGAACGTGAGCTGTGGACAGAGTTCGCGGGCGCGCCGGCCTGGCATGCCGCTGCGGATGCCGAAGGCCTTGGCTTCGTAGGACGCGGCCAGCACGACGCCGCCGCCGACGGCGATCGCCCTGCCGCGCAGCGACGGATCCAGCAGCTGCTCGACCGACGCGTAGAAGGCGTCGAGATCGGCATGGAGGATGGTGGCGTCCATGTCTGGAACAAAAAGAGAACAGCCATTCTCGATTGTCAAGCTCAGGCGGGCAGCGGCGGCACGATCAGCGGCTTGAAATCGGCCGCCAGGGTGAAGGGCGCGCCGGTGCGCGCGCGGAGCTGATCGACACTGATGTCGGGCAGCAGCTCGCGCACGACGAAGCCCGCGTCGCTGACGTCGACCACGGCGATGTCGGTGAACACGCGGCGCACGCAGCGCACGGCGGTGAGCGGCAGGGCGCAACGCTCGAGCAGGCGCGGCGCGCCCTGCCGCGTGTTGTGTTCCATGATCGCCCACACCTCGCGCGCGCCGACGGCGAGATCCATCGCGCCGCCGACCAGCGGGCCCTTGTCGGGAATGCGCGAATCCCAGTTGGCGAAGTCGCCGTTGGACGCGACCTCGAAGGCGCCGAGGATGGTCACATCGATGTGCCCGCCGCGGATCATCGCGAAGGACGCGGTCGAATCGACGATGGTCGCGCCGGAGCGCAGGGTGATGGTGCGGCTGCCGGCGTCGACGAGATCGGAGTCGGCCTCGTTGGGCGCGGCGGCGGGGCCGACGCCGATCACGCCGTTCTCGGACTGGAAGAAGACGTCGCGGCCGGCGGGCAGGTGATCGGAGGCCAGCACCGGGATGCCGATGCCGAGGTTGACCACGGTGCCGTCGGCGATGTCCTGCGCCGCGCGCCAGGCCATCTGGTTGCGATTGAGTCCGGCCATCGCGCCTACGCTCCCACCGCCACGACACGATCGACGAAGACGCCGGAGAGCTGCACGCGCTCGGGCGCGATCGGCTCGTCCTGCGTCGCGCGCACCTCGGCCACCGCCAGCCTGGCCGCCGTCGCCATCGCCGGCCCGAAATTCATCTGGGCGTGGCGGAAGACGAGGTTGCCGAAGCGGTCGGCGACATCGGCGCGCAACAGCGCCAGGTCGCCGCTGATCGCCGTCTCCAGCACGCAGTCGCGGCCGTTGATGGTGCGCACTTCCTTTCCCCTCGCTAGATCGGTGCCGTAGGCCACCGGCGTGTAGAAGGCGGGGATGCCGGCGCCGCCGGCGCGGATGCGTTCGGCGAAGGTGCCCTGCGGCACGCATTCGAACTCGATCTTGCCGTCCTTCAAGAGCTGCTCGAACACCGAGAGCCCGGGATCGCGCCCGCGGCCGGCGCTGGCGATCACCTTGCGCACCTGGTTGTTGGCGATCAGCTCGTGCGTCAGCGAGGCGCGATGGGTGGCGGAGTTCACCACGAGCGTGAGCTCCTTGGCGCCGTGATCGCGCAGCGCGCGCAGCAGGACGTTGGCGAAGCCCGCGCCGCCGAAGCCGGAGACGAAGACCACCGCGCCGTCGCGCACGCCCTCCATCGCCGCCGCGGCGTTCGCCGCCCGCTTGTCGATCGCCATCCCGTCCGTTTCCCCGCGCTGTTGGGTCGAGCCTAGTCCGTCGGCGCGGCCGTCATCAACGGCGCTGGACGGCTTGCTCCTATGCTAGCGTGACGGGACGGAG
>CAYNOF010000708.1:0-4849 GCA_964398335.1 uncultured Rhizobiaceae bacterium | reverse complement strand
AGGTCCATTTGCGCGGGTGGACCTTCTTCTCAATCGCGGCGTTCTCTGCCGGCAGGCCGAAGGCGTCCCTGCCCAGGGGATGCAGCACGTTGAAGCCGCGGGCGCGGCGGTAGCGCGCCACCACGTCGCCCTGGGTATAGTTGCGCACGTGGCCCATGTGGATGCGCCCCGATGGATAGGGGAACATTTCCAGCACATAGTATTTGGGCCGGGCGCGATCCATCTTGGCGCGGAACGTGCCGCGCTCGTCCCAGGCCTTCTGCCACTTGGACTCGGTTTCGCGGAAATTGTAACGCACGGGGGATTGGCTGGAGGACATGATCGGACCGGTAGAAGCTCAGCGACAGGACGACAGGGCGCGCAGGCGCGCAACCGGCCTCAAAGGCCGGCGGCGATAAGTCGAGGGAGCCGCTGATATCCGATCATGGGCAGGCAGGCTAGGGCCCGCCGCGCGATTGTCAACTCGGTTGCCGGTAACCCTCAGTTACCCGTGGCGGCGATGCGCAGCTGGCGGGCACGGGTGAGGATCGCGTTCTCGAACTCGAAGGCGGTCTTGGGATCGACGGGGGCATCGACCCAGCCGCGCCCGCCCGCCTGCTGCTGGCGGATGATCGAGGCGCGGATGGCGTCGGCCCTGAGGTCGCGATCGAGGATCAGCACCTGCAGCTTCAGCCGCTCGCTCGGTGACTCAGTGAACTGGAACCAGTCGGTGATGATCAGGCCGCCGAAGGGATCGGCCGAGGCGATCGGCCATTTATTGTCGATGATCACATCGAGCGAGGCACGCCACAGGAAGGCGTTGACGGCGATGCCCGGCTCGGTGAGGCCCTTGGCCTTGTCGTCGCGCGAGCCGAACAGGCCGCCGGGGCCGAACAGGCCGCCATTTTCCGACGTACCCTTGCTCAGGCCGAGGCCGCGATCCGATTTGCCGCGGGCGATCTGTTCCGGATAGTAGGTGTCGTCACCACCGCAGCTCACCAGATTTGCCGCCATGGCGACCATGACCAAGACCGAGGCAACGTAAAGACCGCCTTGGCAAAGGCGACGATAGCCTCTGAACATTGCGAACGGCTCCCTGTGACGGCGCGGCGGCTCTCGGGCCAGTGGGCGCGCAAGGCCGATTTATAGGGGAACGTCGTCGTCGGCAACAGGCCGTCGGGCAGTGACCGTGCGCCGCGTATGGCCGCGTAGCCCGCCGAGGGCGGATAATCCATAAATTTCAAATGGATAGCAAATTTTCCTTCTTTACAACATACTATATTTAGCAACAAACCCGGGCCCGCCTCAATATATTGATAAACACGGGCTTGGACGAGCTCCTTGGCGGAGTGCCCAATTTGTGGCGTTCCTGCCACACCCCGCCACCGAATCGGCGCATCTGCCTTTGGTTTCTTGACCCCTGATAGGGCCGCGAGTTTAATCCGCCATGGCCCGTCGAGTGGCAGGAGCGGTTTTGGCCGAGTTGTGTGGCTAGCCCTTCTAAAACCGGTCGCCGTCGGTCCTGATCGCGAGACGCAGCAGAGAGAGAGGGAGAAATGAAGAAAGTCCTCCTGGGGACGACCGCTTTGATCGCAGGCGGCCTCGCGGCCGTACCGGCGATGGCGGCCGATCCGATCAAGGTTGGTGTCGGCGGCTATATGCAGCAGTATTTCAACGCCGGCCACTTCGGCGGTATCGGAACGGGCGCCACGGCGGTCGACTTCCGGACGCCGAACTACAAGTACGAGGGCGAGATCTGGTTCATCGGCCAGACCAAGCTCGACAACGGCACCACCGTCGGTGTGCGTGTCGAGCTCGAGGCCTGGACGCAGAGCACGGCCAACCCGGACGTCGTCGACGAAGAATACATCTTCGCCTTCGGTGACTGGGGCCGCATCGACTTCGGCGGCAAGGACGTCGCATCGTACGTGATGTTCTACGGCGCTCCGAACGCGCTGCCCGGCTACGGCGCCACGCAGTTCAACTTCGCCGCTGGTTCAGCCACTGGCGCGGGTGCCAACGGCGCTTCGCACGCGACCGCTTGGTCGGCCGGCGTGCTGGCCGTCGACTCGAACAAGCTCACCTACTACACGCCGCGCTTCTTCGGCCTGCAGTTCGGTGTGTCGTACACGCCGTTCTTCGCGGGCGGCGGCACGGGCGGCTTCACGAGCGCGCCGGCGACCTGCGGCTACCTCGGTGGTGCGGGCAACAACCACTTCTGCCCGAATGCGCAGAACGCCTACGTCAACGGCGTGTCGCTCTCGGTCAACTACGTGAACAAGTTCGGCGATCTCGGCGTGGCCGTGTCGTTCGGCTGGGATCACGCGGCGTATGACCGTGGCATCGTCAACAACGGCTTCCAGGCCGACTACAACGCCCTCGCGGGCGGTGCGCAGATCAGCTACGCCGGCTTCACGGTCGGTGGCAGCTTCGGCTGGGACAACAACGGCCTGATCAGCGGCAACGAGAACCTCTTCTGGTCGGCCGGTGTCATGTACGAAACCGGGCCGTGGGCGGTCAGCTTCACGTACTTCGGCGGCACCCGTCGCGAGAGCGTCGCGGCGCTGTCGGGCACGGGCGGCGCGGCCGGCACCGACCAGATGCATCTGTTCATGGTCGGCGGCACCTACGCCATCGGACCGGGCATCAAGCTGGCGGCCGGCTTCTACTACGAGGCGGCGTCGGGTCAGACGCAGTCCGAGCGGGCCGACAGCTGGCAGTTCCTGCTCGGCACCGAGCTGCGCTTCTAGTCGCAGCAACGTCCGGACACGGATATCGGGGAGCGGGCTTCGGCCCGCTCTCTTTTTTTGCGTATGTGGTGATCAGCGCAGCAGGCGCGCGAGCACGGCGTCGAGTCGCTGCCGGCCGGAATCGGTCGCGCGCAGCCTCGCCTCGTCGAGCACCAGGAAGCCGCCCTCGATCAGGCTCGTCAGCGCCCGCCGATCGACGGCGTCGACGGGATCGCGGCCGGTGAGCATGCGAAAGCGCGGCCGCTCGATGCCCTCGACCAGGCGCAGCCCCATCATCAGCGCTTCCACCGGCATTTCGTCGCGATCGACGATGCGGTCCTCCGCCGTTGCATGGCCCACGGCCTCGACCTGCTCGAGCCAGGCCTCGGGGCCGCTGGCCTGCCGCGTCGCGCGCTTGCCGCGCGCGGCCGCGGCGCGATCGATGGCGAAGCGGCCATGTGCGCCCGGCCCGACGCCGACATAATCCTCGTAACGCCAGTAGATCAGGTTGTGGCGGCAGGCGGCGCCTGCGCGCGCGTAGTTTGAGATCTCGTATGCCGGCAAGCCGCGCGCGGCCATCAGTGCATTGGTCTCTTCGTACATGGCGGCGGCGATGTCCTCGTCCGGCATCGTGAAGGCGCCGCGGGCATGGTCCTGCCAGAAGCGCGTGCCGCGCTCGAGCGTGAGCTGGTAGAGCGAGAGGTGCTCGCCGGCGAGGTCGAGCGCGCGCGTGAGCTCGGCGCGCCATGCCGCCGTCGTCTGGCCGGGCCGCGCATAGATCAGGTCGAAGGAATATCGCGCGAAGGTTGTCCGCGCCGTGTCGATCGCTGCCAGCGCCTCGTCGAGCGAATGCGCGCGCCCGAGGAAGCGCAGCGCCTCGTCGTCGAGCGCCTGCACGCCCAGCGACACGCGGTTGACGCCGGCCTCGCGCGCGGCCGCGAAGCGCCCCGCCTCGACCGAGGTCGGGTTGGCCTCCATGGTGATCTCGACGTCTTCAGCGACCGGCCACAGCGCACGGATTGCGTCGATCACCGCGGCAACGGTCCGTGGTGGCATCAGCGACGGCGTGCCGCCGCCGAAGAAGACGCTGTCGACGACGCGGCCCTGCGTGCTCTTGGCGTAGTAGCGCAGCTCGGCGAGCAGCGCCTCGCGCCAGCGCACCTGGTCGACGGCGTCGCGCACGTGGCTGTTGAAATCGCAGTAGGGGCACTTCGACAGACAGAACGGCCAGTGCACATAGACGCCGAATTGGCGCCGCTCATTCATCGAAAGCACCGCTCCACGAGCTTGGCGAAGGCGTTGGCGCGATGGCTGATGCGGTTCTTCACGTCGGGATCCATCTCGCCGCAGGTGACTACCCAGCCATCGGGCTGGAAGGTCGGGTCGTAGCCGTGGCCGTTGCTGCCGCGCGGCGGCCAGACGATGGTGCCGCGCAACTCGCCCAGCACGCTCTCGACATGGCCATCGGGCCACGCCAATGCCAGGGCGCAGTTGAACGTCGCGGCGCGCGCCCGCGGAGTATCGGGCACGCCGCGCTGGGCGAGTTCGCGCTGGATGCGCGCCATGCCGGTCATGGCGTTGCGGTTGGGGCCTTCCCAATCGGCGGTATAGAGACCGGGCTGTCCGTCCAGCGCATGCACCGACAGGCCCGAATCGTCGCCCAGCGAGGGCAGGTTGGTGGCCTTTGCCGCCGCGCGCGCCTTCAGCTCGGCGTTCTCCAGGAAGGTCGTGCCGGTCTCCTCGGGCACCGCCAGACCGAGCTCGCCATGCGAGAGCACCTGTACGCCGAAGGGCGCCAGCATAGTGGCGATCTCAGCTGCCTTGCCGCGGTTGTGCGTCGCGACCACCAGCTTCGATCCACTGAAATGCCGCGCTGCCATCGACCTGATCCTCAGCCGCGCTCCAGCGCGGCGCGCTAGTGTACGCAGAGCTCGCCGATGCCGCGCTTGGCCAGCGCCAGCAGGGCGAGGAACTCGGCTTCGCTGAACGGGTCCTTCTCCGCCGTGCCCTGGATCTCGACCAGGCCGCCGCCGGCGGTCAGCACGAAATTGGCATCGGCCTGCGCCGCCGAATCCTCCACGTAGTCGAGGTCGAGCACCGGCGTGCCGTTGTGGATGCCGCAGGAGATCGCCGCCACCTGG
>CAYNOF010000707.1:0-6447 GCA_964398335.1 uncultured Rhizobiaceae bacterium | reverse complement strand
CAGCACCGCCCAGGGCCCCGGCTGTGCGGTGCGCAAGGCATCGAGGATCGGCTTGCCGCCGCCGGTCTCGTCGGCGATCAGCAGCCGGCGCGACGCCGGCCACGCCTTCAGAACCTGCTCCAGCGACGCCGGTTCCTGCACGTCAGGGACGGTCAGCCGCTCGGTCTGCTCCGCCGCCTCGACGGCATTGGCGCGCAGCCGCTCGACATTGACGCGCTCGACATTCGTGCGCCGCGTGACGACAGGCACCAGCGCCGACACGCCGAGCTCGGTGGCCTTCTCGGCGATGAAGTCGATGCGCGCCTTCTTCACCGGTGCGAAGCACAGCCACAGGTCCGGCTCGGCGCGCTGCTGCCGGGTCTGCGTCTCGATGCCGAGATCGAGCGACCGCTTGGCCGTCGCCGCGACCTTCGCCCGCCATTCGCCGTCTCGGCCGTTGAACAGCAGCACCTCGGCACCGACGCCCAGTCGCAGCACGTCGCGCAGATAGTGCGCGCGCGGGCCGTCGAGCGTGAGCGTGGTGCCCGCGGCGAGATCGTCCTCGATGAACAACCTGGGTATCATGGGAGCGCCGGCGTCGCGCCGGCCTCTTCATGAGCCGGCGAGACGCCGGCGCTCCCGGTCATTTCACCGTGATCGTGATCTTCGGCGACATCACCGGCGGCTGGTGCGGGATGTGGTTCTGGTCGCCGAGCAGGAGCTGCAGCGTGTGCTTGCCCGGCGGCAGGGTGATCGTCGTCTCGGTCTGTCCGCCGCCGAAATGGCGATGGTTCGGGTCGTTGGGCAGGTTCTCGCCCATCGGCGGCAAGGTGGCGACATCGACCAGCAGATGGTGATGGCCGGTATCCTTCATCTCGACGCCGGCCGGCGCCACACCCATGCCCTTCAGCCCGAAGCGCACGGTGACGGGACCGGTGATCTCCTCGCCGTCCTTGGGCGTGATGAAGTAAACCTGCGCGCCCGCCGGCGACGGCGTACGCGGCAGCTGCGCCAGCGTGACGCCGGCCGTGAGCAACGCCACTGCTATAGACAGGATGGGAACCGCACGACGCATCGCATTCTCCCTCGCTTGACGATTGAGCATAGCATCACCCCCGACCATGATGGCGAGATGACCGGCAACGGTTTCACCGACATTCGACCGCGCCATTGGACCCTGCGGCTGCTGCCGGCCTGGGCGCGGCCCTATGGCCGGCTGGCGCGCTGGGACCGGCCGATCGGCTGGGAACTGCTGCTCTTCCCCTGCTGGTGGTCGATCAGCCTGTTCGCGCCGTTGCAGAGCCGCGAGCAGCTGATCCTGTGGGCGATCTGGATGGCGCTGTTCTTCGTCGGCGCCATCTCCATGCGCGGCGCCGGCTGCACCTGGAACGACCTGCTCGACCGCGAGATCGACGCCCAGGTCGAGCGCACGCGCGACCGGCCGCTGCCGGCCGGCGAGGTCACGCCGACCCAGGCGCTGGTCTGGGGTGTGGCGCAGGCGGCTATCGGCGCCGCGGTGCTCGCCTCGTTCAACCTGATCGCCATCGTTGTCGGCCTGGCCTCGCTGCTGGTGGTCGCGGTCTATCCGCTAATGAAGCGCGTGACGTCGTGGCCGCAGGTCGTGCTCGGCCTTGCCTTCAACTGGGGCGCGTTGATGGGTGACGCGGTAGCCAATGCGCGCGTCTCGCCCGCGGCGCTCGCGCTTTACGGCGGCGGCATCGCCTGGACCCTGGTCTACGACACGATCTACGCCATGCAGGACCAGCGCGACGACGCCATCGTCGGCGTACGGTCGACGGCGCGACGCTTCCAGGGCGCGCCGCAGGCCTGGCTGACTGTGTTCGCGACAATCACCGTGACCTGCTTCGGCATCGCCGGCTGGCTGACCGAGCTCGACTGGCCGTTCTGGCTCGGCCTTGCCGGTGTCGCGGCACACCTTGTGTGGCAGGTAGGCATGGTGAAGCCGCACGATCCCGCCGACTGCCTGCGCAAGTTCCAGTCCAATCGCATCCTGGGCTGGATCCTGCTGGCCGGCATCCTCGCGGCGCGCCTGTGATGGCGCGGGCGCCCGAAAATCCCGCCGGCTTCATCCAGACCTACACGGCGCTGGGCGCCCCGGCGATGGTGCCGGAGCTGAAGCTGTGGCTCGCCGCCGAATACCTGCCGATCTGGCAGGCGACCGAGGACTGGCTGGACAAGCAGAACGTCGATCCACCCTATTGGGCGTTCTGCTGGCCCGGCGGCCAGGCCGTGGCACGCTATCTGCTAACCCATCCCGACATGGTGCGCGGCAAGCACGTGATCGATTTCGCCGCCGGCTGCGGCGTCGCCAGCCTCGCCGCGGCACGCTGTGGTGCACGCCGGGTCGTCGGCAACGAGATCGACCCGGTGGCGATTGCCGCCATGAAGCTGAACGCCGAGGCCAACAACCTGACCATCGAGACCAGCGAGAGCGACTGGTTGCAGGGCCCGCCCGCCTCACCGGAGGCCGACGTCGTGATCGCCGGCGATGTCTGCTACGAGCGCGAGATGACGGCCCGTGCCATGGACTGGCTGCGCGGCCACGCCGCGACGGGCCGGCTGGTGCTGCTGGGCGATCCCGGGCGGAACTACTTCACGGCCGACCGGCTGGAAGAGCTGGCGCGCTACGACATCCCGACCTCGCTGCAGCTCGAGAACCGCGGCTTGCGCGAGACCACGGTGTGGCGCGTGCTGCCATAACCCCATTCGCGTCATGGGAAATAAATCCGTAACTGGTTCTTAACAATCGAACCCGCTACAACCGCATCACCCTCTGAACCAACAAACCCGAGCGCATGCCGTCACCGAAGCTGAAGCCCGAGGATTTCGCCAAGCTCTACGAGGGCTTCGAGGCGCCGGTATCGCGGTTCGACTGCGGCAAGAAATGCGCGCCGCTGAACAACGGCTCGCCCTATTGCTGCTCGACGCAGATGGCCGTGCCGGTGGTCGAGAAGAGCGAGTTCGCCTTCCTCAAGACCCGCACCGATCTGTGGCATCGCTTCAAGCCCTATGACGCGGCCACGCGCCAGATCGTCGCCGACCTGCATTCCGGCGCCTGCGCGGTGGAGTGCAAGGGCGCCGCGCATTGCGAGCGCCACAACCGCACCTTGGCCTGCCGCGCCTTCCCCTTCTTCCCCTACTTCACGCGGCAGAAGGAATTCATCGGGCTGAGCGTCTACTGGGTGTTCGAGGATCGCTGCTGGATGATCTCGAACATGGGCCTGGTCGAGAAGCCGTTCGTCGACGAGTTCGTCGCCACCTTCGAGGCGATCTTCGCCAAGGACAAGCTGGAGTTCGACACCTATGTCGACTTCTCCGCCTCGATGCGCCGCGTCTTCAGCCGCTGGGGCCGCATCATCCCGGTGATCGGTCGCGACGGCAAGCCGATGTTCCTCGATCCCTCGACCGGCGAGCCGGCGAAGCGCCCACCGCGCGACTATCCCAGGTACGAGCCCTTTGACAGCGAGGCGCACTACCGCGCCGCGGTGAAGGAAGCCGGCGGCGAGGTCCCCAAGGAAGGGCTGAAGCCGGTCTAGCGGATCGCACAGGCGAGCAGCCTGGCGATCCCGCGCCCAGGGGCCTCCCTTGCCGCCACCCCGTATCACGCACATATCCTGACGGCGCCGCCTCTGCGCGCCCAAGGGAGTCCCTCATGAATCGCCGTCTCGTCCGTCTCGCCGCCGCGCTTCTCGGGCTGGCGTTCGCGTCGGTTGCGCTCGGCGCGGCAGCCGAGGAAGTCGGCGCCGCCAGCTATCGCTTCAAGTGGATCGGCCCCAACGACAAGATCAAGGTCGAGGTGTTCGACGATCCCGAAGTGCCGGGCGTCGCCTGCTACCTCTCGCGCGCCGAGACCGGCGGCATCAAGGGCGCGCTCGGGCTGGCCGAGGATCCCGGCGAGGCCTCGATCGCCTGCCGCCAGGTTGGCGCCATCGACCTCGAGAAGGTCAAGAAGCTGCGCAACGGCCGCGAGGTCTTCAGCGCCAGCGCCTCGCTGATCTTCAAGCGCACCCAGGTCGTGCGTTTCTACGATGCCAAGCGCAACGTGCTGGTCTACCTGACCTACACCGACAGGGTGATCGACGGCCAGCCGCGCAACTCGATCAGCGTCGTGCCGGTGAACCGCCCGATGTAGACTGGGTGGATGGGACTGATCTGGATCGTCATCGCCGCCATCGTCGCGATCGCCGTCGCGACGGCGTTCCGTGCCCTGCGGCGACCGAAGGAAGACGTCGTCGCCGCGCCTCCGCCGAAGACACCGCCACCGCCCGGCGGCGACAAGCGCTGGGACATCGCGCCCGAGGGCGTGAGCGCGGGCCGCTATGCCGCCGACACCACGCGCAATGCGCAGATCGGGGCCCTGGCCGAATGGCTGCTGCGGCGCGCCTCGCGTGATACCGGCATCGATCTCGCCGCCGACCGCATGGCCGTCACACGCATCGCGGAGGCCGCCGGCAAGGCCTGGCCCGAGCTGCAGGCGCAGGGTCGCGCGCGCATCACCCTGCCCTACATCGCCGCCGACCGCGACGGCCCCCGGCACATCGATCTCACCGTCGACAGCGCGACCCTCGTCGAGGCGGCGCGCCACTGGAGGGCGTGATGGAGCTTTGGCTTGTCGCTGGCGTCGCCGTCGTCGCGGCTGTCGCGACCTTCGCGCTGCTGAACCGACGCAGCGGCCAGGTGATCGACGCGCCACGCCAGGCGGCCTCCCCCTCGACGATCGTGGCACCGACGTCGCCGGCAACAGATGAAGACTTGAGCGCCGGCGACATGCTCGCGACGGACGGCGTCGACAAGGACGATCCCCTTGTCCATTTCGCCGACTGGCTGGAGGGCGAAGCGTCGACGGAATCCAACGGCGCCTCCGAGAAGCCCGGTCCGACTCGGCGTATCGCCGACGCCGCGCGCGCCGTCATGCCCGTCATCCTCGCGCAGGGACGTGGCGTCGTCGATCTGCCCGGCCTCGTGGTCGATGCCGCGGGCGGTCGCGACTTCCGACGCGAGATCGACATCGCCCAGCTCGAGCGCGCCGTGGTCGACGGCGGCCTGCTGGACGTGCACGAGCTGACCGACTGGCGCAAGGACCCGCTGCGCGTGAAGGCGCTGGCGGTCTGGCTGTCCGATCAAGTGGTTGTCGAGATGCCTGACGACGCGGAGATGGCCGACGACGACACGGTCCGCTTCGTCGAGGCCGCGCGCCTCGCGGTCAGCGACATCGATCGCACGGGCCACGCCGACATCGCCCTGACGGCGATCGGCAAGGACGGCAAGGACCAGCCGTTCGACGTTCGCCGCTCCCTCGACGCCAGCGCATTGCAGACCATCGTCACGGAGTTCGAAGAGACCGAGCGGCACACGACGCGAACCCGCACCCGGAGCCCGTAGCGGCTCGGATCAGGCGAAGAGGAACGTGCCCAGCAGCACCCAGCGGCGGGCTTTCGCGTCCTGCCCCGGCTTGGCGACCAGCGGCGTGGTGTAGTGCCAGAACGGCAGGCGATAGGCCGTCAGCGTCGCCGCGCCATGCACCGGCACGATCTCGCTGAGATGCCCGGCCTTGGCATAGACCAGCCATTGATGCGCGACCGCGGGACTCGACAGCGACAGGTGCAGGTCGATGTAGCCCTTGCGCGCTTTGGCATTGCCGGGGTGATGGTCATTGTGCGGCCCGGCGTAGTCGCCCGGCCCGTAGCACAGCACCTGCCGGCCGAATTTCGGCGCCAACGCGCGGCCGGCCAGCGCCTGGGCGAACGCATGGAAGCTCGCCGAGCGCAGCATGGCGTCGAGACCGATACGCCGCGCGGCCTTCACGCCGGCCTCGTCGGCGCGGTCGAAGTAGATCGTCGAGGCGCGCGTCGCCTTGGGCAGCATCTCGGCGTAGTCCGCGCGCATCCTCCAGATCGTGTCCGGCGAAATCGGCCGGTCGATGCGCTCCAGCGTCGAAGCCAGCGTGCGATCCAGCAGCGCGCGCAGGCGTGTGGCCCTGGTGCGGTCGATGAGCCCCTCGATCGGCAGGAACCGCGTGCGCGGATCGGCCAGCGCGCCGACCAGCGCATGCGTGCCGGCCAGCACGCGCCGTCCCTCGCGTGTCAGCAGGTCCTCGAATTCGCCGGGCGCCTTCATGCCGACCTCACCCTGAGGAGCGCCCGCAGGGCGCGTTTCGAAGGGTGGGCAACCGGCTCGGTGCCGGTTGCCCATGCTTCGAGACGGCCGCTGCGTGGCCTCCTCAGCATGAGGACGGAAGACGGCTTCAATCGTCCTCGACGGACGTCTCGATCTCGATGCGGTACTGGCAGAGCGCGTCGTCGACGGTCGACCAGGCCTTGCCCTGCCACACCTTCTGCGCCTCTTGCCGGCTCTTGAATGGGCCGATGCGCTCCAGCCGCTTGCCCGGCGCCGGCCTGCTGAAGGTGGTGTCGGCATAGTCGCCGCCCACCACCCAGTAGAGCGTCT
>CAYNOF010000706.1:0-1269 GCA_964398335.1 uncultured Rhizobiaceae bacterium | reverse complement strand
CACCACCGCCCGCACTGGTTGCCGCGGCCAAGCCACCAGAACCAGCCAAGGCCGCGCCCGTCGCCGCAGCGCCGACGCCACCTGCGCCCACTGCAATCGCCAAGCCGCCGGAGCCGCCGAAATCCGTGGCGCCACCGCCCGCCCCAGCCGAAGCAGCCAAACCGCCGGAGCCACCCAAGCCCGCGCCCGCGGTCGCGGCTGCGCCACCGGAGCCGCCCAAGCCGGCCGCGACACCGCCCGCCGCCAAACCGCCGGAGCCGCCCAAGCCAGCGTCCGCGGTCGTTGCTGCACCACCCGTGCCGCCCAAGCCTGCCACACCGCCCGAGCCGCCCAAGCCCGCGCCCGTCATCGCGACTGCCGCGCCTGTGCCGCCGAAGCCGGCCGAGGCACCGCCGGCGCCGGCACCCACGCCGGTGAAGCCTGTCGTCCCTGCCGCCACCCGCGTGACCTTCGAGACCAATTCACCGGCGCTGTCGGCCGATGCGCGCCACTCGCTCGACAAGCTGGCCTCCGACCTGCTCGCCAATCCCGAGCGGCGCGCGACGCTCAAGGCTTACAGCGGCGGGGGCGCCGGGGCGGAGACGCGGCGTCTGGCGCTGGCGCGCGGTCTGGCGGTGCGCGCTTACCTGATCGACAGGGGCGTGCCGCGCGACCGGCTCGACGTGCAGGCCCTGGGCGCCTCGGCCGATGGCGGCCCGGCCGACCGGGTCGACGCGGTGCCCGGCGCCGGGACGTGATTTCGCCACAACATCTGCCTATATCCGGGGAAGCCGCGTCGCTGAGGCCCGGCATCCGGTTTCCCAGGGATCCGATCCGGCGATGACGCGCCCCCGCGGCTATCTCCTGCGCATGCTGCTGTTCCTGATCGCCGTCGGCGCCGGCGCCTGGCTGTTGCGCGACTCGCTGATCCGCGTCTTCCACAACAACCCGCTGCTCAACGGCGCCATCCTCGCGGTGCTGGTGCTGGGCATCCTCTACATCGTGCGCCAGGTCTGGATGCTCGACCCGGAGGTGCGCTGGCTCGACAGCTTCCAGCGCGAGGAGATGCCGACCAGCGACGGCTCCGACCTGCGGCTGCTGGCGCCGATGGCGACGATGCTGCGCGAGCGCACCGACAGACGGCTGGCACTGTCGCCGGTGGCCATGCGCTCGATGCTCGAAGGCATCGGCGCGCGTCTCGATGAATCGCGCGAGACCTCGCGCTACGCCATCGGCCTGCTGATCTTCCTCGGCCTGCTCGGCACCTTCTGGGGCCTGCTCGAGACCGTG
>CAYNOF010000705.1:0-1483 GCA_964398335.1 uncultured Rhizobiaceae bacterium | reverse complement strand
ACCTCGTCGTCGCGGCCGACCCGTCGCTGGCCGGCCAGAGCCATCCGGCGCGCATCGACACCCGCGCCGATCACCGCATCGCCATGAGCTTCGCGCTCGCCGGGCTGAAGATCGGCGGCATCACGATCCTCGACCCCGACTGCGCGGCCAAGACCTACCCGGGCTACTGGAAGGCGCTGGAGTCGCTGGGCGTGCGGTTCACGTAAGGCGGGCCGGCTAGGATCAGCCATGCGCATGCGTGCCGATCTGCTCGCCGGGCTGTCGCTGGCCGGGCTCCTGCTGCCCGAGGCGGTGGCCTATGCCGGCATCGCAGGGCTGGGCCCGCAGCACGCCATCCTCGCCGCCATCGCCGGCGCGCTGACCTATGCCGGGCTCGGCCGCAGCCGCTACGCCGTGGTCGCGCCGACCTCCTCGTCGGCGGCGATCCTGGCGGCGACCCTGGCCACCCTGCCGGGCGACAACGCCAGCAAGCTCGTCCACGCGACGGTGGCGGTCGCGCTCACCGGCCTCGTGTTCCTCGTCGCGTCGCTGGCGCGGCTGGGCGCGCTCACCGGCTTCGTCTCGCGCCCGGTGCTGCGCGGCTTCGCCTTCGGGCTGGCGATCACCATCATCCTCAAGCAGGTGCCGGCGCTGGTCGGCCTGCCCGTCGAATCCGCCGGGTTGTTCGGCCTGGTGCGCGAGCTGCTGGGCGACCTGCCGCGCTGGCATGGCGCCAGCGTCGCCACCGGCGTGATCGCGCTCGTGGCCCTGCTGGCGTTGCGCCGCCTGCCCTGGCTGCCGGGCGCCTTCATCGTGCTGGTCGGCGGCATCGTCGCGGCGCGGCTGCTGGATCTGCCGGGCCGCGGCGTCGCCGTGGTCGGCACGCTCAACCTCGACTGGCCGCATCCGGCATGGCCCGACATGCCGTGGTCGAGCCTGGCGCGGCTGGCGCAGTTCACCCTGCCCCTGGCGCTGATCCTGCTGGCCGAGAGCTGGGGGACCATGCGCGCGCTCGCCCTGCGCCGCGGCGACACGCTGGAGCCCAATCGCGAGCTGCTGGCGCTGGGCGGGGCCAACATCGCATCGGCGCTGGTGCAGGGCCTGCCGGTCGGCGCCGGCTTCTCGGCCGGCCAGGCGAGCGCGTCGGCCGGCACCGAGACGCGTGCCGCCGCCGTCTTCGCGGCGCTGGGCATGGCGGTGCTGGTGGCGCTGGCGGCGCGCTGGGTGGCGCTCCTGCCGCAGCCGGTGCTGGCCGCCGTGGTGATCGCCGCGCTCAGCCACGCGCTCGATCCGCGCCCGCTCCTGCGCCTGTGGCGGCTGCGGCGCGACCACGACGTGGCGCTGCTCTCGGTGCTGGGCGTGCTGGCGCTGGGCGTGCTCGACGGCATGCTGGGCGCCATCGTGCTGTCGATCGCGGTGCTGATCCGCCGCATGTCGGTGCCGCGCGTGTCGCGTCTCGGCCGCCTGGGCGACAGCCACGACTTCGTCGACGTCGTGCGTCATC
>CAYNOF010000704.1:0-5720 GCA_964398335.1 uncultured Rhizobiaceae bacterium | reverse complement strand
GGCCCCGAAGAAGCGCTTCGGCCGCTGCAGCGCGTTGCTGTCCACGCCGCCCGACAGGACTTTGCCCGACGGCGGGACGATGGTGTTGTAGGCGCGCGCGAGCCGCGTGATCGAATCGAGCAGGATGACCACGTCGCGCTTGTGCTCGACCAGGCGCTTGGCCTTCTCGATCACCGCCTCGGCCACCTGCACGTGCCGCGTCGCCGGTTCGTCGAAGGTGGAGGCGATCACCTCCCCCTTCACGGTGCGCTGCATGTCGGTCACTTCCTCGGGCCGCTCGTCGATCAGCAGCACCAGCAGGAAGACCTCCGGGTTGTTCTTGGCGATGGCGTGGGCGATGTTCTGCAGCAGCATCGTCTTGCCGGTGCGCGGCGGCGCCACGATCAGGGCGCGCTGGCCCTTGCCGATCGGCGAGATCAGATCGATCACGCGGGTGCTGATGTCGATCGTCGGGCCGGCCGGCTTCTTGCTGAGCGTCGCGGTGCGGCGCGCACCGCCTCCGGTGCTGACGCGGCCGGCGGCGCTGGCGCGCGCCGATCCGACATCCTCGGTCACCTTCTCGGCGGCGACGAAGCCGGCTTCCTCGAGCTCGATCTTGAGCTTCTCGTCGGGATAGAGCGGCGTGAGGTTGTCGAAGTTGATGCGGTGGCGGACCTGGTCGGGGTCCTCGAAGTTGATGGTGTTGAGCTTGGTCAGGGCGAAGTAGCGCTCGCCGTCCTTGGGCGCGCGGATCTCGCCTTCCACGGTATCGCCCGTGCGCAGGCCGTAGCGCCTGATCTGCGCAGGGGAGATGTAGATATCGTCGGGGCCGGCGAGGTAGTTGGCCTCGGTCGAGCGCAGGAAGCCGAAGCCGTCCGGCAGCACTTCGATCACGCCCGAGCCGAAGATGGCCTGGTCGGATTCGGCCAGCCGCTTGAGCACCGCGAACATCAGCTCCTGCTTGCGCATGAGCGAGGCGTTCTCGATCTGCAGCTCCTCGGCATAGGCCGAGAGCTCCGCGGGGGTCTTTTTCTTGAGGTCCTGGAGATTCATGGATTTCGTCTGAGAGGGCCCGGAATACGGGCTGAGAGATGAATGACCGAAATCGCGGCAGGTTCCGCGTTATTCGACATCTGGAGGTTCGCCGCGCGGCCGGATCGCCCTGCTGGGCGGTCCCGATAGACAACTGGCGTTGCGGCTCGGATCAGACCCGGGGCGATGCCCGCACCCGGAATCTGCAGGTTATCTAACGCTGCTCGCGCCGAAGTTCAAGGGGCGGACTGTCTCAGCGTCCGTCGCCGACCACCGCCGTGGCCTCGATCTCGACCACCAGGCCGGGCACCGCCAAGGTCGACACCCCGATCAGGGCGGAGGCGCAGCGCGATTTCTTGAACCAGCGCGACAGTTCATTGGTGATCAGGGCGCTGTCGCGGATGTCGGTGCAGTAGATGGTGAGCCGGGTGATGTCGTCGACTGTCGCACCGGCGCCCTTCAGCGCGGTAACGATCTTGCGCATGGTCACCCGCGTCTGCGCCCCGGCGTCGCGGCCCTGCACGCTCCCCTTGGCGTCCAGCGAGGTCGTTCCCGAGACGAAGACGAACGGCCCGCTCTTCACCGCGCGCACATACCACTTGGCGATCTCGGTTCCGTCAGGCAGTTCCTGGCGCTTCATGTCTATCCTTTGCTCTGGTCGCACGGACTGTGCGCCGCGGTTTGACCGCCTGCAAGGCGCGTGGGAGGGTCCGCCGCATGTCGCTCGAGCTCTACCTCGCCTTCGTCGCCGCGTCGGTGGTGATCACCGTGATTCCCGGTCCGACCGTCGCCCTGGTCGTCGGCAACAGCCTGACGCACGGCACGCGCGCCGGCCTGCTCAACGTCGCCGGCACGCAGCTGGCGCTGGCCTGCATGATGGTGGTGCTGGTGATCGGCCTCTCCTCGGTGGTCGCCACCATGGGCTGGCTGTTCGACTGGCTGCGCTGGGCCGGCGCCGCCTACCTCGTCTATCTCGGCTGGAAGATGCTGCGCGCCTCGGGGAGGCTCGATCCCTCGATCGCCACGCCCAGGCCGCGCGGCGGCTTCTTCCTGCAGGGCTTCCTGGTGATGGCGAGCAATCCCAAGGTGCTGGTGTTCTTCGGTGCCTTCATCCCGCAGTTCGTCTCGCCCGGCGCCGATCAGACCAGCCAGATCATCCTGCTGTGCGCCACGGCGATGGTGATCGCGGCGGTCTCCGACAGCCTCTACGCCATCCTCACCGGCCGCGCCCGCGCGCTGTTCTCGCGCCGCCGCGTGCGCATCCTCTCCGCCGCCGGCGGCGCGACCCTGATCGGCGGCGGAATCTGGCTGGCGCTGACGCGCGGGAAGTAACCGCCTACTTCCCTTCCAGGAATTTGTGGATCGCGGTGTGGTCGGCGGCCATGCCGACCTTCTCGGCCGCGCGCGCCCAGATGTCGGCCATGCCGGTCATGGTCGGCACCTCGACGCCGAGCTGCTGGGCGAGATCCGAGGCGGTGCGCAGGTCCTTGGCCATCAGCGCCATGGTGAAGCCGGCGGCGTAGTTGCGCGGCACGATGAACTGGCGGCCCTTGACCTGGGTGCTGTTGCTCATGCCGCTGGAGTTGTTGAACACGTCGACCAGCATGCCGGTGTCGATGCCGAACTTCTCGCCGACGATCATCGCCTCGCACATCGACAGCAGGCTGGTGGCCGAGAGATAGTTGTTCAGCGCCTTCACCGCGTGGCCGGCGCCGATGGCGCCGGTGTGGAACACGGTCTTGCCCATCGACTGCAGCAGCGGCTTGCAGCGTTCGACGTCCGCGGCCGAACCGCCGGCGATGATCGCCAGCGAGCCGTCGATGGCGCGGCGTACGCCGCCCGACACCGGTGCGTCGATCATCGCCAGGCCGCGCGCGGCGAGTTCCTTGCTGAGCTCGACCGTGCCCACCGGTGCGCTCGACGACATGTCGACGAAGACCGCCTCTTTCGACAGGCCCTCGGCCGCGGCATCGGCACCGTCGAGCAGCGCGCGGCGCACGATCTTGCCGTCGGGCAGCATGGTGATCAGCGCGTCAGCGCCCTGGGCGCAGGCCTTGGCCGAAGCCGTGGCGATGGCGCCAGGATTGGCGCCGACGAACTCCGACATCGCCTGCTGCGAGAGGTCGAAGACACGCAGCGTATAGCCGGCGCCGATCAGGCGCGCGGCCATCGGCTTGCCCATCATGCCCAGGCCGATGAAAGCGATGGTAGCCGGGGGCACCAGACTCTTGCTCATGACGCGTTTCCTCGCAGATCGACTTCGTAGAACGGCAATTGCCGCCCGGGGACTGCATCGGAGGGCGCCATGCGCAGAAAGCGCGCGCCCATCTTCTCGTAGAACGGCGCGGCGTGCGGATCGGCCAGGATCACCAGCCGCTTGGCACCCCGCGCGCGCGTTTCGTCCATCGCCCAGCGCAGCAGCGCGGCACCGATGCCTTGGCCGATCGCCGGCGGATCGACGAACAGCTTGTCGAGCTCGATGGCGTCGTCGAAAGGCGGCGAGAGCTGCGCCGTGCCCAACGTCCGGCCGTCCTCGTCGACGGCGACCTGCACGTCGCCGCGCGCGATCGCCTGGTCGGGCACCGCGAGCGACAGCTCGCAGCGTTTCATGAAGGCCTCGTCATAGCCCCAGTGCCGCTTCGAGCGCGTGCACAGCGCCGTCAGCGTCGCAGCCTCCTCCGTGCGGGCGGCGCGCAGGATCATCCGCGCCGCGCGCTGATCGAGCACTGGCGGGCGCCGCGCACGCCACCGGAGAAGGTGCCGGTCTGCTCGCCGGTCATCCAGATGCTGCCCGGCATGATCTGGCCGCTGTAGCTGCTGTCGTAGCGCAGGCTGCCGCCCGAGGCCGAGCCGCCGGCCGACACGCTGGGCGGCGTGATGCCGCCGCTGCCGCGCTCGACCCCGCCGCCGGCGACCTGCACCTCGTAGGTGAAGCCGGCGCCAGCGACGGTGATGCGGATGGTGCCCGCCGGCACGCGCTGGCCGCCCGACGGCCCGCATTGAATCTGGCCGCTGTAGACGCCGTCGAGCTGCGCCCAGGCAGGCAGCGCGCCGGCGAGCGACATCAATGCCGAGACACCGCCGATGATGCCACGTCGCATCGTCTGCCTCCCTACCGCCGCTGCGCGTTGATCACGCACGGGCGGTCCTGGTTGCCTCTGTTGACGTGCCATTTCTGCACGCCGCGCATCGCGATCGTGCCGCCGGTGATGGTGCCGTTGTAGCTCGCTTCATAGGACCAGCTGTTGCCGCGTCCGGCGGCGGCCATGGAGAGCGCATTGCCCTTCACCGAGCCGGTGCCGCGCTCCTTGATGCCTGTGGAACCGCCGCCGTCGGGATTGAGGATCTCCCGCTCGTAGCTCACGGTGGTCCCGGTAATGGTGATCTGAATATCGGTGGCGAGCTGCCGGCGCGTCTGGCCGGCGATCACCTCGCAGCTCAGCTTGCCGGCATAGGATCCGTCGATCGCCTGCGCGCCCGCCGGCGTCGCGAGGACCAACGCCAGCAGCGCCGCCGCACGTCTCACAGGCCACGCTCCTTGAACACCTCGTTCGCCGTCTTGAAGGCGTCGAGGCAGGCGGGGATGCCGCAATAGATGCCGACCTGCAGGAAGATCTCCTTCATCTCGTCCTTGGTCACGCCGTTGGTGATCGCGCCGTTGATGTGCAGGCGCAGCTCGGGCCCGCGGTTGAGCGCCGCCAGCATGCCAAGGTTCAGCATCGAGCGCTGCTTCTTGGTCAGCCCATCACGGCCCCAGACATAGCCCCAGCAATACTCGGTCGTGATCTCCTGGAAGGCCATCATGAACTCGTTGGCGTTGGCCAACGAGTTGTCGACGTATTGCTTGCCCAGCACCTGGCGGCGGATCGCCAGCCCCTTGTTGAAGACCCTGGGGTTCGCCGGCTTGGGCTTCACCTTCTTCGCCGCCGTCTTCGCCTTGGCCATGACCATCTCCTCCTCTTTGCAGTAGCCGCAGCATAGCGTGCCGGCGGCGACGGCCGCGACCCTCCCGATTCCCGCCACAAATCGGCATCATCGCTGGGGGCCGCACAGGAGGAACCCCATGCGCACCGGCCTTGGCGTGATCGCCACAACATTGGCGCTCGCCCTGGGAACAGCGGCCCTGGCCCAGGGGCACGGCAAAGGACAAGGCCGCGCCGGCCCACCCGGCCAGGCGCAGCCTGCGCCGGCGCCATACGGCAGCGCCAGCGTGTCGGTGACCATCGGCGCCACTGACCAGGGCATCATCCGCCAGTACTACGGGCAGCAGGCGACACAGGGATTTTGCCCACCGGGCCTGGCCAAGAAGAACAATGGCTGCATGCCGCCCGGCCAGGCAAAGAAATGGGCGATCGGCCAGCCATTGCCCGCCGGCGTGGCCTATTACCCGCTGCCGCCCGCCTTGCTGGGACGCCTGACGCCGGCACCATCCGGTTATCTCTACGTCCAGATCGGCTCCGACGTGCTGCTGATGGGGGCCGCGACACGCCTGATCGTCAGCGCGGTGGCGATCTTCTAAGCCACCGGCCAACCCGGCAGCCGCCAGCCGCGCCACCACGCCAGCAGCCTGAGCAGGCTGGCCAGCGCCGCGCCGGCCAGCAGCGCCGTGGTATGCGCCACGCCCAGCTTCACGCAGCCGATGCTGAGCCAGCCGCCGGCAAAGGCGCAGAGCGCATAAGGCTGGTGGTCATAGAGCGCCGCCGGCAGGC
>CAYNOF010000703.1:0-1326 GCA_964398335.1 uncultured Rhizobiaceae bacterium | reverse complement strand
AGGGCGCGGATGTCGATCGGCCGCTTGCTGAGCGGCTGGCGGCCGAGGCGCGACAGGCGCAAGAGGTCGTTGATCAGCCGCGCCGCACGCTCGGCGCTCGCCATGATGCCGTTGACCGCCAGGCGCGCCTGCGGCGGCAGGTGCTGGGCGTGGTCCTCGCCCAGCAGCTCGGCCGCGCCGATGATCACCGCCAAAGGCGAGCGCAGGTCGTGCGAGACCGAGAAGGCGAAGGCCTCGAGCTCGGCGTTGGCGGCCTCCAGCTCGGCCGTCCGCTCGCGCACGCTCTGCTCGAGCGCGGCGTTGGCGACGCGCAGCTCGCGCACCGCGAGGGCGCGCGCCAGCACCGGCAGGATGACGCTGAGCTTGAACGGCTTGAGGATGTAGTCGAGCGCGCCGCCCTTCATCGCCGCGACCGCGCTCGCGATCGTGCCCTCGCCGGTCATGATGATGCCGACGAGATCGCCGTCGAGGCGCTGCGCGGCCTGCAGCAGCGCGATGCCGTCCATCGCCGGCATCATGAGGTCGGCGAGCAGCAGGTCGAAGCGCGTGTCGCGCAGCATGTCGAGCGCGGCATGCGCGTCGGTGAAGCCGGTGGTGTCGTATCCCTGGTCGCCGAGCGTGTCGCACAGCGCGCGCATCTGCGCCGCCTCGTCGTCGACGATCAGGATCCGCGGCTTGGATGGGGCCGGCATGGGACTCACGCCTCCGCCGGCCGGCAGAGCTGCGACAGCGCCTCGCGCAGCTCGCGGATCTTCGGCGGCTTGGCCAGCACGCGATCGACATGCGGCGGGATCTCCTCGTCGGAGACCAGCCGCTGGCCCCAGCCGGTCAGCAGGATCACCGGCATGTCGTGCCGGGCGCCCTTGATCGCGGCGGCGACCTTGCGCCCGTCCATGTACGGCATGCCGAGGTCGGTGATCACGGCGGCGAAGACCTCGCCGCGCTGCTGCGCGGCGCGGAAGGCGGTGATGCCGCTCTGGCCGTCATTGGTGGTGGTGACGACATGGCCGTCCGCTTCCAGGATGTCGCGCAGCGATTTCAGCAGCAGCGGATCGTCGTCGACCACCAGCAGCCGCAGCCGGCGCAGCACGGCGGGCCGGCTGTACGGCTGCGCGGCGGCCGAGGCATCGATCGCGGGCAGCGGGAAGCCCAGCCTGAAGGTGGTCGATTCGCCCGGCGTGCTGTCGATCTCGATGTCGCCGCCGTGGCGCTGGACCATGCCGTACACCATCGCCAGGCCGAGCCCGGTTCCCTTGCCCCGCTCCTTCGTCGTGAAGAACGGCTCGAAGATGCGCTCGCGAATCTCCTGCGGAATCCCCGTGCCCT
>CAYNOF010000702.1:0-5685 GCA_964398335.1 uncultured Rhizobiaceae bacterium | reverse complement strand
TCGAGCCCTTGCGGCCGGAATGCGCGAGTTGCAGCGCCGCCTTGGCGCCTTCGCCATGGATGAAGTCGACGACGCGACGGAAGGCCACGACCTGCTCGTCGTTCCAGATGCCGGTGTCGTGCTGCGTCACCCGGCCGACCGGCTCGACCGCCGTGCCCTCGGTGAACACCAGTCCGGCGCGCCCGCGCGCGAAGCCGCCGAGATGCACGAGGTGGAAGTCGTTCGCGAGCCCGTCCCTGGCGTGGTACTGCACCATCGGCGAGATCACCACGCGATTGGGCAGAGTGACACCGCGGATGGTGAGCGGCGTGAACAGCAGCGGCCGCGACTGGGCTGCGGACATCAGGCGCATCTCCCGGAGAAGATCGTGTGAACCGATCATAACCCTACGCGGGCGTGAAACTTGCCGCTAGGCTGGGCGCCACGCAAACGGAGGGGACGGCCATGCGTATCATCGGGATCGAGGACCTGCACTGCAACGCCGGCTGGCGCGTCTTCTCCTTCCTCAAGGTCACCACCGACGAGGGCGTGGTCGGCTGGTCGGAGTACAACGAAAGCTATGGCAGCGGCGGGCTGACCGCCGTGATCCACCGCCTGGCGCATCACCTGATCGGCCAGGATCCGCGGCCCATCGAGCGCATCTCCTCGCAGCTCTACGCCATCACGCGCCAGGCGCCGGGCGGCGTGAACGCCCAGGCCATCGCGGCGATCGAGAACGCGCTGCTCGATGTGAAGGCCAAGGCGCTGGGCGTGCCGGTCTACGCGCTGTTCGGCGGGCCGGTGCGCGATCGCCTGCCGCTCTACTGGTCGCATTGCGGCAGCTACCGGCTGAGCCAGTCGGAGGTCATGGGCCTGGAACCGATCCGCGGCTACGACGACCTGGTGACGCTCGGCAAGCAGGTGAAGGAACGCGGCTTCAAGGCGCTGAAGACCAACATCTTCATGTTCGACCGCGGCAAGCCCTACATGCACCAGCCCGGCTTCGGCCGGAACCCCGGCTGGCCCGAGCTCAACGTCGACAACCGCATCCTCGACGCCATCACCGACGGGCTCGGCGCCTTCCGCCAGGGCGCCGGCAAGGAGATGGGAATCCTCCTCGACACCAACTTCAACTTCAAGACCGACGGCTACGTGAAGGTCGCGCGCACCGTCGAGCCCTACGATCTCTTCTGGCTGGAGATCGACAGCTACGATCCCGAAGGCCTGGCCTATATCCGGCGCAAGGCCAACATGCCGATCGCCTCCTGCGAGTCGCTGTTCGGCCGCCGCCAGTTCCGCTTCTTCTTCGAGAACCGCTCGATGGACACGGCGATCGTCGACGTGCCGTGGAACGGGCTGCTGGAGTCGGTGAAGATCGCGGCGATGGCCGAGGCCTACGAGATCAACTGCGCGCCGCATAATTTCTACGGCCACCTGTCGACCCTGATGAGCGCGCATTTCTGCGCCGCGATCCCGAACTTCCGGGTGATGGAGATCGACATCGACGACGTGCCGTGGAAGGACGACCTGGTGACCCATCCGCCGGTGATCGAGAACGGCGAGCTGATCGTGCCGACGCGCCCGGGCTGGGGCGCCGACATCAACGAAGATGCGCTGCGCGCCCATCCCGCGCGCGTCGCCTGACGCGCACCTCCATTGCATATGGTGCGCGAGCGCGCCGTCCGCTCCCCACCTTGCCTTCCCCCGCAGGGGGGAGGTGAAGATCCTGGATGGTTGTTCGCGATCGCAACGCTGATCCTGGCGCTCGTCGCGTGGTCTGGCGCGGCGCAGGCGCAGACGGCCGCGACGCGCGGCGCCGGCGAGACGCTGGTGCTGGCCAACGAGGTGATCCGCGAAGCGGGCGGCCGTCGGCTGATCGCGCGTGGACTGGTCGAGGTGCGCCGCGGTTCGCGCTCGATCATCGCCGACGAGGTCGTCTACGACTCCGGTACCGACCGGCTGCGCGCCGTCGGCAACGTCGCGGTGATCGACGACAACAGCGACGTGGTGTTCTTCCAGGAGGTCGATGTCGACGCCGCCTTCACCGACGGCGCCGGCCGCGACATCCGCATGGTGCTGCGGCGCAACTGGCGGGTGCGCGCCAGCGACGGCAAGTTGAGCGTCGGCAAGGGCCGGGAATTCGCGCTGCAGCACGCGCAGGCCACCCCCTGCGACGAGTGCGCGAAGAACCCCGATCGTCCGCCGGTGTGGCGCATCACGGCGCGCCGCGTCGTGGTCGACGAGGCCTCGCAGGACTTCATCTACAACAACGCGGCGCTGGAGATGTTCGGCGTGCCGGTGGTCTACACGCCGTACTTCACCCATCCCGCACCCGAGGTGCGCCGGCGCACCGGCCTGGTGTCGTTCGACGTCGGCCACGGCGCGCTGCGCGGTTTCTACGGCGAGCCGCAATACTTCATCGCCTTCGACGACACCGCCGATCTGTCGATCCGGCCGCGCCTCTACGTGCAGCATCCGACGCGGCCGCTGTTCGACCTGGAGGCGCGCAAGCGCGGCGACACGTTCGATGCTTCGATCCGTCCGCGTTTCACCTATGACGGCGGCCGCCTGCGCTACCTGCTGCGCGGCACGCTGCACTGGGACATCGACGCGAACTGGCGCGCGGTGGGCGACGCCGACTACTCCAGCGACCGCGCCTTCCACGAAGACTTCGGCATCGGCCGGCAGATCTTCGCCCACTCGGTTGCCGCCATCGAGCGCTTCGCGCCGCAATCCTTCGTGCAGCTTCGCGCCGCGCATTACCAGGATCTGCATGCCGACACCTTCGCCGGCCAGGTGCCCACAGCCGGCTTCCACGCCTTCGCGCATCAGCGTGTCCCGGTGCCGGTCGTGGGCGGAACGCTGGAGACGCGCAGCTTGCTGCGCGAGATCACGCGCGAGTACGGACCATCGACCAGCAGCGCCATCCAGACCGTGGAATGGCAGCGCCGCGCGCTGCTGCGCGGCGGCCAGGTCGTGGGCTTTGGCGCGCAGCTCATGGGGCGGCTCGACCGCACCAGTTCGGGACCGGTGGACATCGTCGATCCATTGTCCAACGGCCTGCCGACCAGCGCCGCCAGCTGGGCATCGAGCGACGCGGCCGGCTGGCTCGACTGGTCGTATCCCTTCGTGGCGCCGATGGGCCGCGGCTCCTGGGTGATCGAGCCCAGGGCGCTGCTGGTCGGCTCGGGCAGGATCGCCGGCACGCGACCGGCGCTCGACGAGGACTCGCGCAGCCTGGAGATGGATTTCAGCTCGATCTTCTCGCCCGACCGCCACACCGGCTTCGACCAGCGCGAGAGCGGCCTGCGCATCGTCTACGGCCTGCGCTCGACCCTGAGCTTCGGCACGGGCGAGCAGCTGACGGTCGAGGCCGGCCAGCTGCGCTACCTCGTGGGCACCGACAATTTCGGCGGCCGCCTGCGCGCGCCCGGCGACAAGGCGTCCGACTGGGTGGTCGGCCTGCGCGCCGATGTCGGCTGGCCGCTGTCGCTCGACATGTACGGCCGCTTCGACGCGCGCGATTTCGGCGTGGTGCAGGCCTATGTCGCGCCGACCCTGCGCCATCGGTTCTTCGGCCGCGAGGCGGCGCTGACGGTGGGCTACGCGCACGAGGGCGCGGCCAGCCCGCTGGGCCGCTATCCCGGCCTGCCGCCGCCGCGCGATTCGGTGGTGGCCCTGCTGCGCACGCCGATCGCGCCGAGCTGGACGATCGAGCTGGGCGGCCGCTACGACATCACGCGGCGCAATTTCACCGACTACCAGGCCGGCATCACCTACGAGGACGAGTGCTTCCTGATCCGCGTCTTCGGCCAGCGCGGCATCTACTTCAGCGGTATCACCACCGCCGACACCGCGCGCGTGCTGGTGCAGGTGACCTTCAAGCAGCTCACGACGCTGAACTTCCAGACGAACTGACCTCGAACCGCCGGCGGTCCCGGAACTACGCGCCGACCACCAGCGTCGAGGCGAGCTGGCGCACGGTCTTGACCAGCGCCATGGCGACGATGCGGCCGGTCTTGCGGTTCTCGGCGCTGACCGCGACGTCCTCCATGAAGCGGAAGCGGCCGAAGGCGCCGGCGGCGTCGACCTCGACGACATGCGTGGCGATGGTGGGATCGGCGACGATGACCACCCGCGTGCGGTCGAGCCCGATGCCGGCCAGCGCCACGGCGGCCGAGATGTTGACGTTCTGTGGATAAAGTCGCGCGCCCTCGCGTACCGGCCCGTCGAACACGACATGCGGCTGCTGCAGCGAATCGAGATCGACCAGATCCTGCGCCGCCGTGCCCTTCCACGCCGAGGGATCCTTGCGCACGGTCACCGTCACCGAATCGAGCCCGCCGACGGCCGCGGCCGAGAGGATGTCGATGGCGCCGATGCCGGCCGAGGGCAGGATCAGCCGCTTGCCGTTGTGCCGTGCCGCCGCCAGCACGCGCTCGTACAGCGCCGTGTCGGTGAAGGCGCCGACCGAGGTCACCAGCAGATCCATGCCGTTCTCCAGCACCCGCTCGGCATGGGCGCGCACCGCGTCATGGCCGGCGCATTCGACGACGACGTCCATGGCGTAGTCGAAGAAGCGGTCGGGATCGTGGGTGATATCGGGGCGGCTGGTGACCTCCGTGCGCGGCCGGCGCACCAGGGCGGCGCGCAGCTCGACGCCCTCGATGCGCCCGGCCGCCATCGCCTCGCGCACATGCAGGCCGATGGCGCCGTATCCGATCAGTCCCAGACGCAGCATGGCTGCTCCTCCGCTCCCCCGTCGGCCTTTACCGAGCCGCCACCGGCACGCTATCACGGCTGCCATGCGATCGTCGGCATTGGGCCTGATGGGCCTCGGCGTCATGGGCGCCAACCTCGCGCGCAACCTCGCCCGCAATGGCGCGCGGTTGGCGCTGTTCGACACGGCAGCGGGCGTGGCGGCGCCATTGGCCAAGGATATCGGCGACGGCGCGGTGGGCGCCGACGACATCGCCGGCCTGATCCAGGCGTTGCCGGCGCCGCGCAGCATCATGCTGATGGTGCCCGCCGGCCATCCGGTCGACGACGCGCTCGAGGCGCTGCGCCCGCATCTCGGCAGCGGCGACATCGTCATCGACGGCGGCAATTCCTTCTATCGCGACACCCAGCGCCGGCAGATCGAGTTCGCGCGCCAGGGCGTGCATGTGCTGGGCTTCGGCGTCTCCGGCGGCGCCGAGGGCGCGCTGAAGGGACCGGCGATCATGGCCGGCGGCGAGACCGCGGCGGTGGCTTCGGTGGCGCCGCTGTTCGAGGCGATCGCGGCGGAGGCGCCCGACGGCTCGGCCTGCTTCGCCCGCGTCGGTGCCGGCGCGGCGGGACACTTCGTGAAGTCCGTGCACAACGGCATCGAATACGGCCACATGCAGTTGATCGCCGAGACCTGGCATCTGCTGCGCCGCATGGTCGGCATGAGCCACGAGGAGACGCGCACCATCTTCGCGCGCTGGGCCGAGGGCGAGCTGTCGTCGTTCCTGATGGAATGCGCGGTGCAGGTGCTCGACACCCGCGATCCCGAGACGGGCGTGCCGCTGATCGAGCGCATCGTCGACACCGCCGAGCAGAAGGGCACCGGCCAGTGGACCGCCAACGCCGCGCTGAACTACGGCGTGGCCGCGCCGACGCTCGCCGAAGCCGTGCATGCGCGCTGCCTGTCGGCGCTGAAGAATGAGCGCATGGCGAACGAGA
>CAYNOF010000701.1:0-1827 GCA_964398335.1 uncultured Rhizobiaceae bacterium | reverse complement strand
ATGCACCTGCGCGATCTGGTTCAACGGCATCTGGGAGCCGTAGTATTCCACGGTCACGGAATCGAGCATGTGCACGGAAGCGCGGCCGGTGCGGGTCGCCGCCAGCTCCTTGCGGAAATCTTCCACTGCCTTTTCCATGCGCGTCTTCAGTAGCTGATCCATAAGTCTGCTCCCCAAGAATTAGGCGCCAAGCGCCGCATTATAAACCCAAAATCGGGCCGCGGATTTTCCGGGACGATCGCGGACGGGGTGACCTACCGCGTGGTCCGGGCAAATCCGTGCCCAAGTTCAGGCGCTCACCCGTGAACCGATCTTTTCTCCAGTTACCACGCGCCGGATATTGCCGCGCTCATTGAGATTGAAAACCACGATCGGAAGATTGTTGTCCTTGCATAGCGAGATGGCGGTGGAGTCCATCACCTTGAGGCCCTGCTTGAGCACTTCCATATAGCTGATCTCAGTGTACTTCTTGGCGTCTTTCACCTTCATGGGATCAGCATCGTAGATGCCGTCAACTTTGGTGGCCTTCAAGATGGCTTCGGCCTTGATCTCCATGGCGCGCAGGGAGGCGGCGGTATCGGTGGAGAAGTAGGGATTGCCGGTGCCGCCGGCAAAAATCACAATGCGCCCTTTTTCCAGGTGACGGATGGCGCGCCGGCGGATAAAGGGCTCGGCCACCTGGTTCATTTCAATAGCGGACATGACGCGGGTGTAGACTTTCTGCTTCTCCAGCGCGTCCTGCAGGGCCAGGGCGTTGATCACCGTGGCCAACATTCCCATGTGGTCAGCGGAAACCCGGTCCATGTCCTTGGCCTGCTCCGCTACGCCCCGGAAGAAGTTGCCCCCACCCACCACAATGGCGATCTGCACCCCCAGCGAGTGGACATCGGCCAATTCGGCCGCGATGGCATGAATGTGAGGAGGATCGACACCAAAACCCTGGTTGGCCGCCAGGGCTTCACCGGACAACTTGAGAAGGACACGCTTAAATACTGATTTCGCCATGAATTGAGCCGGATTGTATCGCTGTTCAAGTTTCCTACAAACTAAAAAAGGGCCGCCCAGGGCGGCCCCGATTTATTCCGCTTTTTGTTCTGTTGGTTTGGTAACGGCCACAGTCTCCCCGGCCTCCCCCACTTTGAAACGGGCGAAGCGACGGACGGCGATATTCTCGCCCAGCTTGCCGATCTTGGCGGCGATGAGCTGCGAGATAGAAATGGTCTGGTCCTTAATGAACGGCTGCTCCAGCAGGCAGACCTCTTCGTAAAACTTGCTCATCTTGCCTTCCACGATCTTCTCGACCACCTGCGGCGGCTTGCCGGTAGCGGCGGCCTGGGCGCGATAAATGTCCTTTTCGCGCTCGTAGGCATCGGGAGTAACATCTTCCTTACGCACGAACTTGGGGTCGCTGGCCGCGATGTGCATGGCGATGTCGTGCACCAGTTCCTTGAAGTCTTCGGTGCGGGCCACAAAATCGCTCTCGCAGTTCACTTCCACCAGCACGCCGATCTTGCCTCCGGCATGGATGTAGCTGGCCACGGAGCCTTCACTGGTCACGCGGGCGGACTTCTTCGCCGCCATGGACAGTCCCTTCTTACGGAGCAATACGACCGCCTGCTCCATGTCCCCTTTTGCTTCGGTCAGGGCCGTTTTGCAATCCATCATGGGCGCTCCGGTTTTTTCGCGGAGCTCTTTTACCTGTGCAGCTGAAATATTCACTGTAGTTGTACCCATTGCTTGAATCTTCCTTTATGCAAACCTGCTTTATACAAAATTAGACCCGCGCGCCAGACGACCCGCGCGGGTCCAGATTTCTAATTCTTGGTT
>CAYNOF010000700.1:0-5960 GCA_964398335.1 uncultured Rhizobiaceae bacterium | reverse complement strand
TGACGGGCCGCGGCCTCGAAGGCGCGCAGCGCATTGAGCGGCAGTTGCGAGCGACTCATGATGGCAACCCGTAGTCCATAGTTTTATTGGGTCTCCCCCTCAGCTTTCATGCTTTGAAGTCTTTCTAAGGATACCGCAAATAGGGCACAGAAACGAGGTTGCAGCGGCACTTCCGCCGGACGCGCCTCAAACGGAGCTAAGTCATGTCGACCCTGTCGAGCGTGCGGGAAATCGCCCGCACCGATGCCCCCTCCTTCAGCCTCGGCCGGGCCATCGCCCTGATCGCTGGGACGGTCGTGGTCGGTGTCGAGACTCTGGTCGCACGAGCGGAGCTCCGCAAATCCCGTCGCCAGCTGGCCGAGCTCGATGACCGCCTGCTGCGCGACATCGGGCTGGATCGCAGCACCGCCCGCTACGAGGCCGAAAAGGGCTACTGGTCCTGACAGGCTGAGGTTTTCCGGGTCGGGGGAATTGCCGGCGGGCGCCGGATAGAGCAGGTTGGCCGGGGCGCCTAGATAGCGCTCATGACCCAACTCTCTCTTTCTCCTCCCCCCACCAGGGCGCTCTCCAGCCCCTCCCCAACTGGCATGCTCCCCGACCCGGATTCCTGCTGGACGGCCGTCCAGCGCCGCGACCGAGCCTACAACGGCCGGTTCTGGTTCTCGGTGAAGTCGACCGGAGTCTATTGCCTGCCGTCCTGCGCCGCGCGTCCGCCGCTGCGCAAGAACGTCGACTTCCACGCCAGCTGCGAGGCCGCCGAGGCCGCCGGCTTCCGCGCCTGCAGGCGCTGCCGGCCGCGCGACTGGCAGCAGGAGGCCGGGCTGAGCCGCGCCGTTGCCCAGGCCTGCAAGCTGCTCGACGCCGAGACCGACGACCGGCCCTCGCTGGAGCGCATCGCGCGCAAGGTGGGCCTGACCGGCTCGACGCTGACCCGCCGCGTCCAGCGCGAGCTGGGCGTGGCGCCGCGCGACTGGCTGGCGGCGCGCAAGACCAGCCGCTTCAAGGCGGCGCTGAAGGCCGGCGACAACGTCACCGCGGCGCTCTACGGCGCGGGCTACGGCTCCTCGAGCCGGGTCTACGAGAAGTCCGACCAGGTGCTGGGCATGACGCCCGCGACCTACCGTAAGGGCGGCGCCGGCGCGCGCATCGCCTGGACCACGGTCGACAGCGACTATGGCCGCGTGCTGGTCGCCGCCACCGCCAAGGGCATCGCCGCGGTGCGCCTGGGCGACGACGACAAGGCGCTGCTGGCCGATCTGCGCGAGGATTTTCCGGCGGCGGAGATCGTCCCCGATACGGGCGCGCTGGCACCCAGGGTCAAGGCGGTGATGGCGCGGCTCGACGGCCGCAAGCCGACCGCGATCGACGCCGCCGACGTGCCGCTCGACATCGTCGGCACCGCGTTCCAGTGGCGCGTGTGGAAGGCGCTGACCGAGATCCCCGCCGGCGAGACCGCGACCTATGGCGAGATCGCAAGGCGCATCGGCGAGCCCGGCGCGGCGCGTGCCGTGGGCCGCGCCTGTGCGACCAACCCGGTGGCGCTGGTGGTGCCCTGTCATCGCGCGGTGGGATCGAGCGGCGCGCTTACCGGCTATCGCTGGGGTGTGGAGCGCAAGAAGCGCATCCTGGCGGCCGAGAAGCGGCGCGCCGTCGGCTGATCAGCGCGGCCGTCGCAGCAGCACATAGAACGCCCCGCCACCGCCATGACGCGGATTGGCGGGGCGCACGCCGATCACGCGACCGCGATTCTCCGGCCGGTTCAGCCAGTGCGGAAACTCGGCATGGATGCGCCCGCCGACAGGGCGGTTGCCGTCGTCCTGTCGCGCGGCCTTCCCCGTCACGACCAGGGCCATGCGTGCGCCGCTCGACTGCGCCCGCTCGAGGAACCGCATCAGCGCCCGCTCGGCATCGGCCAGCGTATGGCCATGCAAATCGATCGACGCCTCGGGCACCAGCTTGCCGCGACGCAGGTTTTCCTCGGTCGCGCGATCCAGGCCGGTCGCCGTTCGCGGATCGAGGTCGGGCAGGTTGGGCGCCGCCGGTGCCGGCGTGACCACGCGGGTGGCGGTCGCCGCCGGCGTCGGCGCCGGCTTGGTCGGTGAAGGCTTGGCCGATCGGCGACCGCGCAGAGGGCGCGCATCCTTCATCGCGCGGTGGAAGAGATCGTCGTCGGGCATGGCGGCGAGGATATCACACGGTGCAACGCGGCCGTTCTAGGGGCGGAAATTGCCCGATCCGGCCGCTTGGGCAATCATCACCGGCGACATAAGTCGTGTTTTCAAGTGTCGCCGTCCGCAGCCGATCGAGGTGGACAAACCATGTGAAGCCATAGAATCGCGCAGCCCCAGGGGTGCGTTGCCGGCCCTGGTCCCGTGGGCTACAACCCGCGCACATCCGATCCACCACGCACGAGTCCGCAATGGCCGCGCCGCCAGTGCCTGCCCGCGATCCCGCCGCCGAAGCCACGCTGCGCCAGGGCATCGATCTGCTGCAGCTGGGCCGCGCCAGCGAGGCCGAGGCGCCGCTGCGCATGGCCTATGCGACCATCGGCGACCGGCCCGACATGCTGCACTTCCTCGCCGTCTCGGCCATGCAGCGCAACGATGCGCGCGAGGCCGAGCTCTTGTGGAAGCGCGCCATCGGCCGCGATCCGAAGGAGCCGATGCTGCGCTACAACTACGGCATCGCGCTGCACAGCCTGGGCCGGCTCGACGACGCGGTCCGCGAGTGGCGCCAGGCGCTCAGGCTCAACCCCGACAACATCGATGCCCGCTTGCGCGTCGCGGCGGCGCTGCGCGAGAACAACCGGCTGGCGGCGGCCGAACGCGAATACGCCGAGCTGATCCAGATCTGCGACCGGCCGGAAACGGCGCAGCGCATCGCGCCCGAGATGCTGCGCCAGGCGCGCGTGATGGCGCGCTCGGCGCTGGGCTACCTGCTCTATCTGCTGGGCCGCAACGACGACGCGCTGGTCGTGTTCGACGCGGCGCTGGCCGACCTGCCGAACAACGACCCGATGCGGCCGGCGGTGCTGGGCGATCGCGCGCTGGCGCTCGACATGGTCGGCCGCGCCGACGAGGCGGTCGTCGGCTTCGAAGGCGCGCTGCAGCTCGCACCCGGCAACGCCAGGCTGCACAACGGCATGGGCCACGTGCTGCTGCGCATGGGCCGGGCCGCCGAGGCCGAGGCCGCGTTCCGCCACGCGCTGGAGATCGATCCGGCCTTCGCCGAGGCCACGCGCAACATGGCCCGCGCGCGCGGCGAGCAGGGCGACTCGGCCGGCGCGCTCGACCATCTGTCGCTGGCGCATCAGACGGATCCCGACAATGCCGATACGCTCTACGACATGACGACCCTGGCGCTCGAGCTGGGCGAGCCGCAGCGCGCCGTGTCGGCGCTCGAGCCCTTCCTGCAGCGCCATCCCGACGACGCGCGCGCGCTCAACAATCTCGGCGTCGCCTATCTGATGACCGACCGGGCGGGCGAATCGCATGCGACCCTGCGCAAGGCCTACAAGCAGACGCCCGACGAGCCGCTGGTGCTGACCAATCTCGGCCGCGCGCTGGTGGCGCTGGGCCGCGCGCAGGAAGCCGAGCCGCTGCACCGCAAGGCGCTGAAGCTGCAGCCCGGCGATCCGCGCCTGCTCGGCCACATGGGCAACTGCCAGCTGGCGCTGGGCAATGTCGAGAAGGCGCGCGAACTTTACGTCGAGGCGCAGACTGGCCATCCCGACAATGTCGACGCCCGCCTCGGCCTGGAGCGCATCGAGGCGATGCGCGCGATGAGCGGCGAGGGCCCGGCATGAGCGCCGCGCTCGCCGAGGTGCAGGCGCGCATCACCGCCGCCGCCCGCGCCGCCGCGCGCGATCCGGCCGCCGTCACCCTGGTCGCGGTGTCCAAGACGCATGGCGCCGACCGCGTCGAGGAGTTGCTGCGCGCCGGGCACCGCGTGTTCGGCGAGAACCGCGTGCAGGAGGCGCAGTCGAAATTTCCCGAGCTCAAGAAGTGCTATCCCGATCTCGAGCTGCATCTCATCGGCCCGCTGCAGACCAACAAGGCGCGCGACGCGGTGGCGCTCTTCGATGTCATCGAGAGCCTCGACCGGCCCAAGCTCGCCGTCGAGCTGGCGCGCGAGATGGCGAAGCAGGGCAGGCGGCCCGCCTGTTTCGTGCAGGTCAATACCGGCGAGGAGGAACAGAAGGCCGGTGTCGCGCCCGCTGACGCCGACGCCTTCATCCGCGCCTGCATCGAGGAACACAAGCTGCCGGTCGTCGGCGTGATGTGCATCCCGCCGGCCGGCGAGGAGCCGGCCCTGCATTTCGCGCTGCTGGCCAGGATCGCCGAGCGCAACGGGCTCAAGCAGATCAGCATGGGCATGAGTGCCGACTACGAGACCGCTGTGCGCTTCGGCGCCACGCATGTGCGCGTCGGCAGCGCGCTGTTCGGCGCGCGCGGCGTCGCCGCCTGAACGCAAAAAGGGCGGCCGGAGCCGCCCTTTGGCATGAGTGTGTGGACCGCGCTTACTGCAGCACGATCTCGACGCGGCGGTTCTGCGGCTCGCGCACGCCGTCGGCGGTCTGCACCAGCGGCTGGCTCTCGCCGCGGCCGACGACCGCGATGTTCGCCGCCGGGATGCCCTCGCGCACCAGCTGGTCCTTGACCGCGTTGGCGCGGCGCAGCGACAGCGCCATGTTGTAGGCGTCCGAGCCCGAACGGTCGGCGTGGCCGGTGACGCCGATGCGGGTCTTCAGGCCGGCCTTGGCGTCAGCCGCGGCCTACTTGATCGTCTCCGCCGCGGTCGCCGTGATGTTGGAGCGATCGAAGTCGAAGAACACCATGTAGTTCGCGACCGCCCTGTCCACCGGCGGCGTCACCACCGGCGGCGGGGCGCCGTTGGGCGCGTGCAGATTGTAGCTCACCCGGATGAACGGGCCGACCTCGATGAGATTGCCGCGGCTGGAGGTCCCGGTCGTCGTGTTGAACGTCGTCGCCGCATTGAAGAACGCGTCGATGCGTCCGCCGGCGGTGACCGCCAGGCTGGGCATGCCGCTGAAGCGATACTGCACGCCGACCTCGGCGCCGACCTGCGGCATGATCCGGGTGTAGTTGCCCGACGCAAGGAAACCAGCCTCACGGTAGAAGCCGATCAGCAGGGCGCCGTCGACAGCACCCACCAGGCCGATGTTCTCGGTGATGTTGGTGCGCGCGCCGATGCCAAGCTTCGGACCGACGCCCCAGATGTTGCGGTAGTGGTCGACGCCGATGCCGCCGGCATTGAGGCCGACGTCCTGGTTGAAGTGCATGCCGCGGATGCCGCCGAACACCCGGGCGGCGGAGTCGGCGCCGATGTTGAAGCTGTAGCCGGCCTCGAGATCGATGTTCTGGTGATTGGCGTCCGTGGCCAGGTTGAAGCCGCCGGCTGACGACGTGCGCTGACGCAGCCACTGCGCGCCGCCGCGGATGCCGACATCCCACGGGCCGTCGAACTTGTAACCGAACTGCAAATTGAAGCCCGGGCCATTGCTCGGCCGCACGCTGAGCGGCAGCAGCGGCGAAAGATCGACCTTGTCGCCGATATCGAACATCCACAGGCCGGTCGCGCTGGCGTAGAAGCCGGGCACCTCGGGAACCTGGGCCTGGGCCGTTCCGATGCTCAGGACGGCGGCGGCTGCCCCACCGACCAACAGACGCTTGGTGATCGACATATTCTCTCCCTTGGTGTCCTGAGATCCGAACAATGAGTAATCGGCGACGGCGAGACAATGCTTGTCGCAGAGGGATCAGCGAGTTTGTCGGTGGGTGTATCCTGCGTGCAACAATTCCACGAAAAAGGGCAGCCATAACTGCCCTTTCTACACGTTTCTGTTGTGTTAATCAGAAGACGATTTCAACGCGCCGGTTCTGTGGTTCGCGCACGCCATCGGCGGTCTGCACCAGCGGCTGGCTCTCGCCGCGGCCGAC
>CAYNOF010000699.1:0-1402 GCA_964398335.1 uncultured Rhizobiaceae bacterium | reverse complement strand
GATATCGGGCGGCGGCTGCAGATCATCGATACCGTCGCGATCCTGGTCGCGCCGCGGGCGGCGCTCGTCGCGACCCCGGCCGCGGCCACGCTGCTCGGGACGGCCCCGTCCGCGGCCTCGGCCACGCCGGCGGCTGTCGCTGCCTTCGGGATCGAAGTCCAGGGCGTCGAAGCCGGGCACCTCGACGCGCGGGATGGGCTTGCCGATCAGCTTCTCGATGTTCTCCACGAGGCCGCCATCGTCGGGGCTCGCCAGCGTATAGGCGACACCGGTCTTGCCGGCGCGGCCGGTACGGCCGATGCGATGGACGTAGTCGTCGGGATGGAACGGCGCGTCGAAATTGAAGACGTGGCTGAGATCGTCGATGTCGAGGCCGCGCGCGGCGACGTCGGAGGCGACCAGCAGGCGGATCTCGCCCAGCATGAAGCGCTCCAGGGTCTCCATGCGCACCGCCTGGCTCATGTCGCCGTGCAGCGCGCCGACGCTGAAGCCGTGCTTGCGCAGCGACTGGAAGAGGATGTCGACGTCCTTCTTGCGGTTGCAGAAGATCAGCGCGTTCTTGACGTCCTCGTTGCGGATCAGCCGGCGCAGCGCCTCGCGCTTGTCCTCGCCGGGCACGATCGCCAGGCCCTGCTGCACGGTCGAGGCCGTGGTCGCCGGACGCGCCACCGTGACTTCCTTGGGATTCATCAGGAAGGCATCGGCCAGCTTGCGGATCTCCGGTGGCATGGTGGCCGAGAAGAACAGCGTCTGGCGGATGGTCGGCATCAGCGAGACGATGCGCTCGACATCCGGGATGAAGCCCATGTCGAGCATGCGGTCGGCCTCGTCGATGACCAGCAGCTCGACGCCGTTCATCAGCAGCCGGCCGCGTTCGAAATGGTCGAGCAGGCGGCCCGGCGTGGCGATCAGCACGTCGACGCCGCGGTCGAGGATCTTCTCCTGGTCGTCGAACGACACGCCGCCGATGAGCAGGGCCATCGAGAGCTTGTTGTACTTGCCGTAGACCTCGAAGGACTCGGCCACCTGGGCGGCGAGCTCGCGGGTCGGCTCGAGGATCAGCGAGCGCGGCATGCGGGCGCGGGCGCGGCCGGCAGCCAGGATGTCGATCATCGGCAGTGTGAAACCGGCCGTCTTGCCGGTGCCGGTCTGCGCAATGCCGATCAGGTCCTTGCGTTCGAGGACATGCGGGATCGCCTGCGCCTGGATTTCGGTGGGCTTGGTGTAACCTGCGGCTGCGACCGCATCAGTCACCTTGGCGCTGAGGCCGAGCCCGGAAAAGTCTTCTGGCAATGTGTTCGTCCACTCGTGGGTTGGGAGGGGCCGGCGTTGAGGCCCTTTGGAGGCCGAGCGGCGGAGTGGTTCCCGACGGGCCGGGAACATAGAGGGAATCACCCGTGAG
>CAYNOF010000698.1:0-1191 GCA_964398335.1 uncultured Rhizobiaceae bacterium | reverse complement strand
CGCAGGCGATCGCGATGAACTCCTGGGCGATCTCGAAGCGGCCGCGGCGCACCTTGCGGACCTTGAAGGCGCGCTCGATCATCGCCCGGCGATGCGCGGGGTGCGCCGCCAGCCGGCCGATCAGCAGCGGCCGCCATTGCTTGAGGTCGCGGTGATCGAGCAGGCCGATCGCCGCCTCCGGCCACTGCGCGATGCGCTCGACGATGCGGCGCATGTCCTGGCGAACCAGGCTGCGTTCGAAGTGGCGGGCGTCTTCAGCCCGCGCCTGATGCGGCGCGTTGACCCAGCGGCGGTCGATGCGGTCGAGCTCGCCGACGATGCGCCACCACTGGCGCATCACCAGGCGCTGCGCCCCCTCGATGTCGTCCGCCGCGCGCGCCGCCGCGAGCTCGCGCTCGAAGGCGACGTCCCACGACTCGTTGGGTGTCATCATACGCGGCCGCCGTCGACGACGTAGAGCTGGCTGGTGCAGGCCGCCGCCTCCTCGCTGGCGAGGAAGACGGTGAATTTCGCCAGATCGTCGGGGACCAGCCACCGCTTGAGGCATTGCACCTCCATCTGCCGCGCCTCGGCCTCGGGCGTGATCCAGAGCTTCTCCTGGCGTTCGGTGCGCACCCAGCCCGGCGAGATCGAGTTGGCGCGGATGTTGAACTTGCCGTAGTCGCGCGCCAGCGAGCGGGTCAGGCCGATCACGCCGGACTTCGCCGCGGTGTAGATCGCCATGCCGCCCTGTCCCGCCATCCACGAGACCGAGGAGAAGTTGACGATCGCGCCGCCGCCGGCAGCCTTCATGTCGGGCAGCACCGCCTGGGCGGCGAAGAACTGGTGCTTGAGGTTGACCGCGATGCGCTGGTCGAAATATTCCGGCGTCACCGTCTCGGTGGCGTGGCGATCGTCATGCGCGGCGTTGTTGATCAGCACGGTGATCGGCCCCAAGGCCGAGCGGATGTCGGCGATGGCGCGGCGCAGCGCGTCGATGTCGGTGATATCGGCGTGGACATAGCGCACCGTGGCGCCACCGCGCGTCAGCTCGTCGGCCAGGGCATGCGAGGGCACGTCGGCGATGTCGATGAAGCCGACCTTCGATTTCTGCCGCGCGAAGGCACGCACGATGGCCGCGCCGATACCGGTGCCGCCGCCCGAGATCAGTACCGTGCGTCCTGCGAGATCGGGGTAGATCGCGCCGCCTGC
>CAYNOF010000697.1:0-1745 GCA_964398335.1 uncultured Rhizobiaceae bacterium | reverse complement strand
ACTGGTCCGAGGTGCTCAGCCGCATCGGCGTGCCGTTCGACCAGGCGCCGTTGGCATAGAGCGAGGTGCCGACCCAGCCGCCCTTGCCGGTGCGCTCGCGGCGGTACAGGCCGATCATGATCGCCGAGACGATGGTCATCGCCGTGCTGCGATCGCCCTGGGCCGGCAGCGAGAAATGCGGCGGCTGGCCCTCGTAGCGCGCCGCGTCGAGGATACCGGAGCGGGCGAAGAACGCGGTGACGTCGAAGCCCGGCCGGTCGCGATCCGGGCCGGTCTCGCCGTAACCCGTGAGCGAGAAATAGATCAGCCGCGGGTTGACCGGCTCGATGTCTTCCCAGCTCAGCTTCAGCCGCTCGCGCACCGGCGGCGGGAAGTTGATGATCATCACGTCGGCCTGGGCGACCAGGCGCATGAGCGCGGCGCGGCCCTCGGGCGCCTTGAGGTCGAGCGCCAGGGAGCGCTTGTTGCGCGCGTCGAGCTGCCAGGTGAAGTTGACGCCGGCCTGCGGATAGCTGGCGTTGCGCCAGCTCTGGCGGTGCGGGTCGCCCACCCCCGGCGGCTCGATCTTGATGACGTCGGCGCCGAAATCGCCCAGCACCACGGCCGCGGCCGGCGCGGCGATGAAGGAACTGACGTCGAGCACCCTGATGCCCTGCAGCGGGAGCGCCTCATCGGTCACGGCGTTGTCTCTCCGGGATCGTTTCCTCAGGCGCCGACTGTAGCCAAGCCGGCGCCCGCCGTGCTCGGCGATCCTGTCACGGAAGCGATGCACGGCACGCGGATGATAGGATGGGTGGTCGGCGGACCCGACCGGAGGACGACATGGATCTCGGCGCGCTTCTGATCACGATCATCATCGGCTTCTTCGTCGGCCTGGTGGCGCGCTTCCTGACGCCCGGCCGCGATGTCGGCGGCTTCATCGCCACGACGGTCGTCGGCATCGTCGGCTCGATCATCGCCACCTATGGCGGCCAGGCGCTGCACATCTACCAGCCGGGCCAGACCGCCGGCTTCTTCGGCGCCGTGCTGGGCGCCATCGTGCTGCTGGTGCTGCTGCGGCTGATCCGCCGTTAGCTCCTCCTCACAGGGGGGCGGCGCGATAGAGGAAATAGCGGTCCCGCGGCACGCCCTCGGGTTCGGGCAGGCGGGTCCACCGCTTGACCTCGAGCGGCTGGTTGGCGACGACATAGCCGCCGGGCGCCAGCAGCCGGTCGAGCGCCGGCCCCAGCCAATGGCCGATCGCCGCGTTCGCCGCGCTGTCGCCGGTGCCGAGGTCGGAGTGGATCAGCGCCGCCGCGCCCGCGAGCTGGCGGCAGGCGGTGGCCGTGGTCTCGCGCGCATCGCCGAGGAAGAGCAGGGCGTCGGGCGGAATGCAGTCGGGATGCGCGCGCACCTCGCGCTCGAAGACATGGATGGCGCGGCCGGGGAACAGCTCGCGCAGATGATCGTAGGTGCGGCCGTTGCCCAGGCCGACCTCGAGGATCGGCCCGCTCATCGCTCGCACCATCGGGGCCACGTAGTTGAGACAGTCGCGCTGCGCCTGCATGCGGCGGATGAAGGAATCGAGGCGGCTCATGGTCTCTGGATGGAAGAGCCGGCGGGACGCCGGCGGTCCCAGGATATCACGCGGCCTTGGACCGCATCGCGCTGAGCTGGCGGTTGGTGTCGTCGAGCCGGTGGGCGAGTTCGCGCATGATCTCGACCGCCATGGTCGGGAACTCGGTGACCATGCGGAAGAACAGCTC
>CAYNOF010000696.1:0-13322 GCA_964398335.1 uncultured Rhizobiaceae bacterium | reverse complement strand
GCCTCGTCGACCTGCGTGATGAATCTCGACGGCGCGCGCGGCTGGATGGTGGGCGAGGCCAACAAGGGCCTCAACGCCATGTTCGTGATGATGAACGCCGCGCGCCTGGGCGTTGCGATGCAGGGCCTCGGCATCGCCGAGACCGCGTACCAGAGCGCGGCGGCCTATGCGAAGGACCGCCTGCAGGGCCGCTCGCTGACCGGACCGAAGAACGCCCAGGGCCCGGCCGATCCGATCATCGTGCATCCCGACGTGCGGCGCATGCTGCTGATCCAGAAATCGTTCGCCGAGGGCGCCCGCGCGCTGGCCTACTGGATCGGCTCGCTGATCGACATCGCCCATCGCCACGAGAGCCAGGAGGAGCGCGAGAAGGCCGAC
Organism: uncultured Rhizobiaceae bacterium; assembly: GCA_964398335.1. Taxonomy (GTDB): domain Bacteria; phylum Pseudomonadota; class Alphaproteobacteria; order Reyranellales; family Reyranellaceae; genus JAFAZJ01. Next base: position 12,944 of record CAYNOF010000696.1, on the reverse strand, counting down.
GACCTGATCCAGCTGCTGACGCCGATCGCCAAGGCGCATTTCACCGACATGGGCTTCGAATCGGCCAACCTGGCGATCCAGACCTATGGCGGGCACGGCTTCATCCGCGAGAACGGCGTCGAGCAGCTGGCGCGCGACGCGCGCATCACCATGCTCTACGAAGGCGCCAACGGCGTGCAGGCGCTCGACCTGGTGGGCCGCAAGCTGCCGATGAAGGGCGGCCGTCCGGCGCAGCGCCTGCTCGGCGAGATCAACGGCTTCATCGCCGCCAACAAGGACGACGCGGCGCTGAAGGAGTTCGTCGAGCCGCTCGAGAAGGCGATCGGCCGCGTGCAGGACTCGGCGCTGTGGCTGATGCAGAACGGCATGAAGAACCCCGACGAAGCCGGTGGTGCGGCTACCGATTTCCTGCGGCTGATGGCGCTCACCGCGATGGCTTACATGTGGGCGCGCATCGCCAAGGCGGCGCAGGCCGGCCTGGCCAAGGGCGGCGACAACGATTTCTACAACGCCAAGCTGGCGACCGGCCGCTTCTACGTGCAGCGCGTGCTGCCGCAGACCACCTCGCTGTCGCACCAGATCAAGGCCGGCGCCTCGACCTTGATGGCGCTCGACGCCGCGGCGTTCTGAGGGGGAGATCGGACCACAGTCCGTGCAACAAATGCAGTGAACTGCTGAGGCGTGCCGTATTCCCGTTTTCCTCACGCGCTGATTGCGGCATTGACGGGTTTATCACGTCGCTCGCGGGCGAAGCTGTGCAATGTTGGCGTCGAGATGTGCTCCCCCAATGTACATCTCTCCTCATCTGGGGCCGCTTCCCCCAACCCCGCGGTCCCGTCTCGCTCGATGGAGCAGCCGGTCATCTCTGATGACCGGCTCTTTTCGTTTCAGGGCACACGCGCATCCGCGGCAGCGCGCGCGAGATACGCGTCGGCATCCTCGCGCAGCAGCAGCCGGTCCCGCACCAGCGCATCGACGGCGACCTTCACCGCAGCGACATAGGCCGCGCGATCCGCATAGCGCTCGGCGATCGACAGGCGCGGATCATTGTTCGACTCGCGATCTGCCTTGGTCGCGGCGAAAGCGAGGGAGCTGCCGTCGCGATCGGCGAGCTCGCCGGTGGGATAGGGCGCCTTGTATTCGTTCCATCCGGTGTAGGTCGCCAGGGGCACCGCGATGTCGGGCAGGCGGATGCCCGCGACCTCGTTGCCGTCGGCGTCGACCTTCGACACCAGGGTGCGGTAGGCGCGCGACGGCTCGACGAAATCCGTCCAGTCGCCCGGCGGCGTGACCGTATTGGTGCGCCTGATCACCGCCGCGTGAGGGATCGCCGGGAAACCGGTCGCGTCGGGCGCGACCAGCGTGTCCGCGGCGAGCGTCGGCACGCGGCCGGGCGGCGGCTCCTTGCCCGACACGACCCATTCGTCGAGCGCCACGAGCAACGCCCGCACCGCCGGCATCGGGTTGTGCGGGTTGCGCGGATTGCGGTTGGGGCCGGGATCGGTCGGTGCGCCGGCGCGGCCGCCGTGCTGGGTGCCGGCGATCATGTAGACGCGGGAATTGGCGGGCAGCGTGATGTCGCGTCCGCCCAGCGGGTCGGTGTGCAACAGCGACGCGCCTTTCTGCCAGTACTCGGTCGAGGTGTTGGTCTCGATCAGCAGCGGATCGCTGCCGTCGTTGCGCAACAGCGAGCCGCTGGCGCCGGTCAGGGGATCGTCGAGCGTGGCGGTCGAGAACGGGAAGGCGTTCTCGGGGAAGCCGTGATCCTCGTGCTGGGTGTTGGTGCGGAACGGCTGCGCGAAAGGCTGGTTGAAGAACACGCGGCCGATTCCGGCGATGTGGGAATAGATGCCGTCGAAGACGCGCCGTCCGTCCTCGTCGCGATTGAAGCCCTGCGAGATGTGGTCGCGCAGGTAACGGCCGGCCTGCGAGAAGCCGATCGCCAGCGCGTGCGTGATCGCGCCACCGGTCGCGGCGCGGCCCGCCGTGTCGTGCTTGAGATAGCTGATGAAGTCGCGCGTCGCGGCAAAGCCGATGCCCTGCACCTTGGGCGACGTCGCCTCGTAGAAGACGTCATAGATCGAGCCCGGCGTCGGCTTGGTGCCCTCGGGCATCAGCTTGATCGTGCGGTTGTCGACGAAGGCCCAGGCGACGTCGCGGCGAGGTTCGCTCTCGCGCTCGCGCACGGTGACGCGCACCTTGCCCGGCTCGAGGCTCGCGGCGGGGTAGGAGAGACGGAAGGTTTCGGCCGCGCCGCCGGGGCGCGTGCCGCTGCCGAACTCGTCGCGGATGCGGCGCACGATCGGCCGGCCGTTGTCGGTCGCGATCGGCGCGGTCAGCCCAAGGCCGAGATTGGCGCGTGGCGCGTCGGGATCCCAGCCCGACCAGACCACCGTGTAGCCGCGCTTCAGGGGAAAGCCGTTGCCGAGATCGGCCACCGTTCGCGGATCGTTGTTGCCCTGCGGGCCGTCGCAGAGGTTGCCGACCAGCATCTTGCGGCCGCGATTGTTGACCTCGTAGAGGATGCGGCCGTTGCCGCGCCTGGGGTCGGCCGGGCGCAGGATGAAGAAGTCGGTGGCGTACTCGACGCGACCGCGTGCGTTGAGCGGCGCCTGGGCGATCAGTGCGATGCCGCGATTGCCGGGATGCGCCGGATCGAGCTCGCCGCGGGCGATGCCGACGACGCGCTCGTAGGCGCCGGCATCGCCGAAGGGTGCGCCGTCGGCCAGCAGCTCGACGGCGGTGATCTCGATCGATTGCAGCATGCGCTCCCCTGGGTCAGGCCTTCACCAGCTCGTGGTCGATCTGCTCGATCGACTTGCCGCGGGTCTCAATGCCGAGCAGCAGATACACCACCCCGGCCATCAGGAACCAGCACCCGAGATAGAGGAAGGCCGTCGGGATCTGCGACGCCGGCAGGTCGGGCTTCACGAAATTGTTGGAGCCGACGATGATCGCCAGGCCCAGCGGCCCGATGATCTTGCCGATGCCGCCGAAGCCGTAGGCCGAGCCCATCCCCGAGGTGCGCAGATGCGAGGGCCAGACCTCGGCGGCGTAGGGGCCGACGATGGCGAAGCCGCCATCGGCGAAGAACATCGCCGCGGCGAGGATCAGCCAGAAGGCCGAGAGCCCGAACAGCGAGGCGTTGTAGTTGTAGCCGGCGAGGATGATCAGCCCGCCGGCGGCGAAGCCCAGCAACCCGCCGGCCGGCCGGCGGCCGATGCGTTCGGAGAAATACGAGAAGGCGAGCCGGCCGACGAAGCCCACCACGGTCAGCAGGATCATCATCTTCGACGCCTCCTTGGGCGTCACATGCAGCAGCAGGACGAACAGCGAGGGCGCCCACAGCGCCACGCCATAGACGCCGGTCTGCGCGCCGGCATTGCCGAGCCACGACACCAGCAGGCTGCGCGGGTACTTGAACAGGTCGAACCAGTTGGTCTTGACGACCTTCTCGGTCTCAGCGCTCGGCAGCGGCAAGGTCCCGGGATCGACCTGCAGCGCCCAGGCCAGCGACTCGCGTGCTTCCTCGTAGCGGCCCTGGCGCACCAGCCAGCGCGGCGATTCCGGCACCCAGATGCGCACCAGCAGCACGATCAGCGCCGGCAGCACGCCGATGGCGAACAGGCCGCGCCAGCCCACCCAGTCGGTGGCGTAGGCGCCGAGCACCGCGCCCAGGCCGACGCCGATCGGGATGATGCAGGTCACCAGGCCGCCGACCCAGCCGCGCTTCGACGAGGGCATGAACTCCTGCACCAGCGGCAGGTCGACGCAATAGAGGCCGCCGACGCCGAAGCCGACGAAGAAGCGGAAGATGGTGAGGAAGAGCCAGTCGTTCTCCGGCGTGAAGTAGAGCAGGCCGGTGGCGATCGAGAAGTTCAGCACCGTGCCGATGAACACCTTGCGCCGCCCGACGCGGTCGGCGATCCAGCCCCAGACATAGGCGCCGATCGTCGCGCCGATGCCCGAGGACAAGAGCACGATCGCCGACTGCATGAAGGTGAGCTTCCAGGGACCGATGATGAAGGCGAGCACGAAGCCGATCAGGAAGTAATCGAAGAATTCCAGGGCATCGCCGACGACGGCGGCGGCGATGATCTTCCTCTGATTGCCCGTCAGCGATTGCTGACGATCGAGCACCTCGAACATCTTGGATCTCCCGGGTTGGCGTTTCCTCTTTGCTTGTGGTTCCGGCGCCGTTCGTGGATCGCCGATTGCGTCACGATAGACTGCCGCGTCCGGCTGCGCGCTCAACGCAGCCATGCGCCGTGCACTGCAAAAGAAAAGCGCCGCTGGGGCCACGCGGCCCCAACGGCGCTTCAGCGGCGCTCTTGCGTCAGGCCGGCGTGACTTCCTTGACCGTGATCTTGTAGCCGTAGGCCTCGGGATCGATGCCGTCGAGCGGGCCCTTCGCCGTCTCGCCCTCCGGATACATGAAGAAGTTCACCACGGTGTTGCCGGGCGCCAGCCGCACGTCGCGGTGGTGGTTGAAGGCGACCCAGTTGCCTTCCCACGAGCCGAACAGGAAGCGGCGCAGGTCGGGCATCTTGGGATCGCTGAGCGCCAGCTTGTCGTCGAGCACCACCTTGCGGATGTCGGCGGGATCGGCCGGCACCCAGCCGGTGCCCGCGGTCCAGAACTCGGCGCGGCAATGCTGCGCCTTGCTGATGTCGACGTTGCGCGTGCCCATCGCCGGATAATGCGCCGAGGGCGCCACGCGCACGCCGTAGACGCCGCGCGCCGGCACGCCCGAGGCGCGGCACAGGCCGACGAACAGCGCGTTGAGGTCGGCGCACTTGCCGCCGAGATTGCCCGTCGTCAGCATGGCGCGGATGTCGCCGATGCCGCAGCCCTTCACCTTGGGATCGCGGAAGGTGTTCTCGACGATCCAGTCGTAGATCAGCTGCGCCTTCTTCAGCGGATCGCCGCGGCCCTCGGTGATCTTGTCGGCGGTCTCCTTGACGATGCCGTCGGTGCGGATCATCTCGTTGGGCTTGAGGAACGCCGCCACCTCGGCGGGCATCGCGCCGCTGCCCGAGCCGTTGTCGAGGGGCACGGCGCGCGGCAGCGTGCCCACGCGAACGTTCAGCGTCATCTGGCGCGCCTCGCCGCCATCGGCCCCGGCCGCGTGCACGGCGCGCGCGCCGGTATCGGTGTCGGTGTAGATGCCGATCGGCGCGGTGCCGCTCCAGGTCACCGACTCGAGCCGCTGATAGGGCCTGTCATGCGGCAGCGGCAGCCAGATGCGCGTGGCGCCTGACGTGGCCGGGATATCGACGGCGCAGGTCATGTCGAAGCTGCGCCACTTGCCGGCAGCCGGCGTCGGGTTGGCACGCGCGACGGCGAACGGCATCGCGCCCGCCAGCGGGGCCGCGGCCGACGCCGCCAGGAATGTGCGACGCTGCATGGTTGTCCTCCTCAGGGCCGACGGCATCGTCGCGCGGCTCGGGGGCCGCCGCGACGCGCGGGCGCGTTCGTGGTTCGAAGATCGGGGCGTTGAGGTCGCCTTCAGCCCGGTTGCCCGGCACTCGGTTCCTCGGCGCCCGTACCGGGCAGCGCTGGCGGAACGACCTCGACTGCGCGGGCGAAGCCTAGTCCAGCGCCGGCAGGCGAATCAACATGCCCGCCCAGGCCGCGAGCGCCACCAGGATCACGCCGGGCACCACGCGCGAGGCGAAGACCGCGCCGCCATAGGTCACGGCGATGACGCACTTCATCACGGCGTTGCTGGTGAAGGCGGCGAGGATCGGCCACACGGCCTCGGCCGGCGAGATGCGGTTCGACGCGACCATCGAGGCGACCGACGCGGCGCCGGCATGGGCGTCGGCCAGGCCGGCGGCGGCGGCGGCGATCACCAGGCCGGGCTCGCCCAGCCACTCCTTCAGCGCCGCCGAGGCCAGCAGCACGGCGGCGACGATGGCGGCCAGCAGGAGCGCGGTCAGCGGATTGAAGGGGCGTTCGCGATCCGCCGTGTCGCGCGGCTCGTCCGACCGCGCCGCGTGCCAGGCGAAGACCAGGCCGTAGACGACCGCGACCGCGCCGGACAGCGCCAGCGGGACGGCCAGCGCGAGCAAGGTCGGCCGGTCGAAAGCGGCGACGATCACCGAGAGCTGCACCACCGTGGCGACGGTCGACAGCACGGCACCGGCCACGATCGGCCGCAGCGCCGCGGGGTCGCGCGTGGCGCGCTGGCCCATGGCGGCGATGGTGGCGGTGCTCGACACGAAGCCGCCGGCGAAGCCCGCGATCGGCAGGCCGAAGCGTGGCCCCACGGTGCGCACCGCGATGTGCCCCAGCGCGCCGATCGCCATGACCAGCACCACGATCAGCCAGATGGTGCGCGGGTTGATCGCCTGCCACGGCCCCATGGCGCGGTCCGGCATCAGCGGCAGGATGACCAACGCCGCCGCGCCCAGCACCAGGCCGTCGCGCAGCTCCTGGGCGGTGAGCACCGAACGCACGAAGTGATGGATGCCGGCACGGAAGGCCAGCAGCACCGTCATCACCACGGCGATGGCGCCGGCGACGGCCGGCTCGCGCAGCATCAGCGCGCCCAGCGGCGGCATGCTCACCAGCGCCGCTTCCGTCGTCAGGCCGGGATCCTCGCTGCTGGAGCGATAGTAGGCGATCGCCGCCAGTCCGAAGATCGCGACGCTGATCGTGATCAGGAGCGGCACGCCGCCGAGCTGGAAGGCGATGGCGCCCGCCAGGCTGGCGATGGCGAAAGTGCGGATGCCGGCCGGCGCGCGGTCCTCGCCGTCGCCCTTGCGCCGTTCGCGCTCGGCGCCGACCAGCAGGCCGATCGCCAGGGCACCGGCGAAGCGCAGCATGAGGTCGGCGAATCCGTTCATCGTTCCACTATGAGAACGTCAGGGCTTTTGCGCCAGCGGCGGCTATGGGAACCTGCACCAAAGACCAGCGAGAGGAAACGTCCCATGGAATTCGGCGTCCTGTTCACCTCGCATGCCAATCCCGCGACCGAGCCCTATCCGCATCGCGACGTGCATGCGCGAGTCACGTCCGAGGTGCTCGAGGCCGAGCGCCTGGGCTACGACATCGCCTGGATCGCCGAGCATCATTTCTCGACGACCTACGGCATCATGCCGGACTGCTTCGCCTACATGGCCTATCTCGCGGCCAAGACCAGCCGCATCAAGATCGGCTCGGCGGTGATCACGCTGCCGCTCTACGAGCCGATCCGCGTCGTCGAGAACACCGCCTTCGTCGACATCCTGAGCGGCGGGCGCGTGATGCTGGGAATCGGCTCGGGTTATCGGCCCTACGAGTTCGTCGGCTTCGGCAAGGACTTCGACGCACGCCGCGACGTGCAGGAGGAGGCGGTCGACTGGATGCTCGAAGCCTTCCACCGAAGGCGCTGGACGCACCAGGGCAAGCACTTCAAGGGCGTCGTCGAGGGCGAGTACGAGATGCTGCCGGTGCCGATCCAGGAGCCGCATCCGCCACTGTTCATGGCCGGCGGCACCGACCGCTCGATCGCGTATTCCGGCCGCCACGGCTTCGGCCTGATGCTCTCGACGCTCGGCAACCACGACACGCTGGAGAAGCAGATCGCGATCTACCGCGCTGCGCTGAAGGACGCGCCGGAGAGGCTGAAGAGGAATCCCGGCGCGGGCTGCGTCGACATCGCGCGCTGGGTCTATGTCGCGGAGAGCGACGCCGAGGCGCGCGCCGACACCGAGGCCGGCATCATCAGGCACATCTCGCATTTCGGCGGCTCGGGCACGGCGGGCTATCTCGGCTCGGTGTCGGAGAAGAAGGGCGAGTTGCGCTACGAGGACCTGCTGGCGACGACCCTGCTGCATGGCTCGCCCGAGACCGTGACCGCCAAGCTGCGCGAGCTGCAGGCGCGCACCGGGCTGACCTCGCTCTTGCTGCACTATCCCCCGTACTACGGCCGCGAGAAGACGCTCAAGAGCCTGCGGCTCTTCGCCGAACGCGTCATGCCGGCCTTCCGTCCGCCGTCACGCGCGGCGGCTTGAGTTCCAACCTCATGCCGAGGAGGCCGCGCAGCGGCCGTCTCGAAGCATGGGCAACACACCGGATCTGTAGCCCACCCTTCGAGACGCGCTTTCGGCGCTCCTCAGGGTGAGGCGGAGAGGTCGAGAGAGGGAAAGAGAAATGAGCGAACAACACGTGCTGTCCGAGGTGAAGGACGGCATCGGCACAATCACCCTGAACCGGCCCGCGGTGCTCAATGCGCTGTCGGCGCAGATGACCGAGGGTCTGATCGAGATCACGCGCATGTTCGAGAAGGACAGCGCCGTGCGCTGCGTGGTGATCAAGGGCGCCGGCGAGCACTTCATGGCTGGCGGCGACATCAAGGGCTTCCACAAATCGCTGACCGAGGATCGCGAACGTCACCTCGCCAACTTCGAGATGCGCGTGGTCAAGGCGCACCAGCTGATCTACCACATCAGGCGCATGGAAAAGCCGGTAGTCGCCTCGGTGCAGGGCGCCGCGGCCGGCTTCGGGCTCAGCCTGATCCTCGCCTGCGACCTCGCCATCGCCAGCGACGACTCGTTCTTCACGCTGGCCTATCGCCATATCGGCCTCTCCGCCGACGGCGGCGCGACCTACTTCCTGCCGCGCATCGTCGGCGAACGCAAGGCGCTGGAGATCGCGCTGCTGGGCGAACGCTTCAAGGCGGCCGAGGCCAAGGACGTGGGCATCCTCAACTGGATCGTGCCGCGCGCCGAGCTGCCCGCCGAGACCGCGAAGCTCGCGCGCAAGCTGGCCGACGGCCCGACCTTCGCGCTCGGCAAGGCCAAGGGGCTGATCAGGAACTCGCTGGACAATTCCTGGGACGAGCACTCCCACCGCGAGGCCGAGAACCTCGCCGCCTGCGCCGCCACCGCCTATCACCTCGACGGGCTGACGGCCTTCATCGATACGCGGCCGGTGAAGTTCCAGGGCCGATGACGGCCGTAGGGGCGGCGTCGAGCCCGGCGCCATCTGCACCGATCACGTCTTCAGCGCAACCGTAGGGGCGGAAATAGGGGAACGTCGATTCTGGCGGTACACCGGAGCCAGTCACTCGAACCGGAGTCCGTCCAATGGCCCGCAACCGCACGATCTCGCCCGACTTCTGGACCTGGGAGGCGGTCATCGACTGCCAGCCGATGACACGCCTCCTGTTCATCGGCCTGTGGAACTTCGCCGACGATGGCGGCGTGCAGCCGCTGCGGCCGCGCACCATCCGCATGCAGGTGTTTCCCGACGATACCATAGACAACGATAGAGTGCGCGCGATGCTCGACGAGCTGGCGGCGCAGGGGCTGGTGCGGATCTACGCGGTCGAGGGCGTCGAGTACGTCGCGATCGTCGACTGGGCACAGATGCAGCGCGTCGGCACGCGGGCCAAACGGCGGTATCCGGCCATTCCGTCGCTGCCCCGCGACGATCAGGGGCCGCAGTCGGAGGCGCATGAGGGGTTGTCGGCCTCAACCCCAGCCGCCGACGATAGAAAGCCATTGCAGCGTACTTCGGCCGACGTGGCCCCTGCCGGGGATGGCGGGAAGGAAGACCAGTTCACCGATCCGGAGTCGCTGTCGCAAGCGGCCTGAGCTCAGCCGATCCTGGCGATCAGCTTGGCGAAGCCGGCGAGGTTCTGCTTGATCACGTCCTTGGTCGGCTGGTCGTTGAGCATCGTGGGCGCGTTGTCGACCATCTCGAATTTCGCGTTGGCCAGGGTGACCATCACCTCGGGCCGGTTGAACACGAACGCCTCGAGGAACACGAAGGTCTGCCGGAGGTGGTACTGGCAGCGCGCGCCGCCCAGGATGCCGCCGGAGGCCGACATCAGGCAGACCGGCTTGTTCTGGAACGGCTGGTTGGGCACGCGCGAGACCCAGTCGATGGCGTTCTTCAGCGGTGCGGGGATCGAGTAGTTGTACTCCGGCGTGCAGATGATCACGCCCGACGCGGCGCGGATCGCCTCGCTGAGCGCCGTGACCGGATCGGGGAAGCCCTTGGCCTGGATGTCGGCGTCGTAGAGCGGCATCGTGCCGATCGGCGGCGACTCGACGATCTCCATGCCATCAGGGGCCAGCGTCGGCAGGGAGCGCATCAGCGCGCGGTTGAGCGATGCCTTGCGCAGGCTGCCGCAGATGGCGATCACCTTGGCCATGTCGATTGCTCCCCCCAAAGAATCAGATAACCGATGTCAGGCGGTTTTCTGGACCACGGTCTCGAGATGCTCGACCAGCGCCTCGGGCATCGAATAGTTCGGCGAGTGGCCGGAATCGAGCTGCAGGATGTTGAACTTCATCGAGGCGGTGACCAGCCGCTGCATCTGCAACGTGATCGCATTGCTGCGCAGGCATTCGATGTACCAGCGCGGCACGCCGCCGTAGCGCTCCTCGGTGTAGGTCATCGGCGTGGTGACGATCGCCGTCGCCTGCGGGCGCATGCGCGACATGGCGCGATAGACGTCGGCCGGGTCGCAGTCGTTGAAGAACAGGGTCGGGATGATCGAGCGCTTGAAGGTGTAGGTGACGCCGCCCGGCCCGGCCTCGTAGGCGCGGCGGATCATCGAATCGGGATCGCTGCTGGTGATGTCGCGGTTGGTCTTGCCCGGCGGCGGCACCACGCCCGCGACGTAGACCAGGGCACGGATCTTGCGCCGGCGCGCCTCGGCGGCATGGGTGATGGTCAGGCCGCCGACGCTGTGGCCGACCAGGATCACCGGATCGGGCTCCTTGTCGAGCATCTTGGAGACGAAATCGACGTAGAGCGGCAGGCTGACCGCGGCCGCCGGCGTCAGGTGGTCGTCGCCGCTGCCCGGCAGGTCCGGCGCCAGCGCCTTGTGGCCGCGCGCTTCCAGGAGCGGCACGACCTTTTCCCAGCACCAGCCGCCCTGGCAGGCGCCGTGGATCAGGATGAACGTCGCCACGCGCCGATGCCGTCGTTGAGTGTCTTGCCGTTGAGATTCACCCGGTCCAGTCTCCCCGCTGCGGGCCTTCGTCCCGGCTGCTTAGCCTTGGCCTTCGCGCCCCGCAAGCCGCCGTTTTTGCAACGCGGCCGCCCGCTAGTTGTTGCGTGCCGGCTTGCTGCCGGGGATCGGCTCGCCGGAATCGCGTTCGCGCACCGCCTGCTGAAACCCCACCGCCTCGGCGCGGCCCTTGAACCACAGGCCCTCGGGCGAATGCCGCGTCAGCCCGTCGAACACCGTCGCCAGGGTCTGGGTGGTGCGCAGGCCCATATTGTCGAAGGCGGCGTTGATCGCGGTCTTCTGCATCCACAGCTGATTCTTCGGCACCCCCTTCATGCGCGCGCAGAGCCGCGCCACCTCGGCGTCGAGCTGATCCGCCGGGACCGCCTTGGTAATCAGACCGATTCGCTCGGCCTCGCGCCCGTCGATCAGATCGCCGGTGAAGAGCATGCGCTTGGCGCGTTCGGCGCCGATGCGATAGACCCACATCATCGTGGTCGGGCAGCCCCAGACGCGCGCCGGCGGGTAGCCGATCCTGGCGTCCTCGGCCATGACGACCAGGTCGCAGCTCAGCGCGATGTCGCTGCCGCCGGCGACGGCATAGCCGTGCACCTTGCAGATCGTCGGCTTGTAGCTGCGCCACAGGCTCATGAAGTTCTGGGTGCAGCGATCCATGAACTGGTAGTCGAGGAAGGGATCGTAGGCGCCGTCCTGCGTGCCGGTCTGGGCGCGCGGCGCCTCGGCATAGGCCTTCAGGTCGTAGCCGGCGCAGAAGGCGCGGCCGGCGCCCTGCAGCACGATCACGTGCACGAGGTCGTCGCGGTTGGCGAGCTCGACCGCCTGGCGGATCTCGTCGGGCATGTCGCGGTGGATCGCGTTCAGGCGGTCCGGGCGGTTGAGCGTGATGGTCGCCACGCGATCGTCGCGGCGCCAGGTGAGATGCTGGAAATCCATGGTGGCCCTCGTTCAGAGCGGCCGCAGGTCGTAACCCAGCCGCGGGAAGTGCACGACGATCTCGCCGGCCACGGGATCGCTGCGCCAGATCGCGACTTCGCGATCGTCGATGAACACCAGCTCGCCCTCGACCGGATCGCGCCCGTAATCGTCGGCGCGGATGCGCACGAAATCGCCCGGCCTGGGGTCCTCGGGCTGCGGCGACGACGGCCGCGATTCCTCGGGCGTGGCGGCGCGGGCGACGGCGATGGCGTCCTCGGCGCGCATTGGCGTCGGCGTGCCATGGCCGAAGGCCCTTACCTTGGCCATCCAGGCGCGGATGTGCTCGTAGCGCGCCAGCTCATGCGCCAGCCGGTCGGTGCGTGCCGTGATGAACCATAGCGCATGATAGACAGCGAGGTCGGCAACGCTCGGCGCATCGCCGGCGATCCAGGCGCGGCCATCGCTGAACATCGTCTCGATGGCGGCGATCTGCGGGCGCACATGCGTGGCGCTGCGGGCGGCGGCGCGGCGCATGGTGGCCTCGTCGGGCTCGGGCAGGCCGCGCATGCGCGCGCGGTCGGCCTGCAGGGTAGGCGGCAGCACGTCCATGTTGTTGCCGGAGACGTAGAGCGACATCGGCCGGAACAGGCGGTTCTCGGCCCAGTAGGCGATGGCATCGGCGAGCGCGGCGAGGTGCGGCGGGAACAGCGTCGGCTCCGGCGCGCGCCGCTCCAGCTCGCGCACGATCAGCGCCGTGTCGCAATAGATGTCGGCGCCGACCTGCAGCACCGGCGTGCGGCGATAGCCGCCGGTCAGCGGCGTGAGGTCGGGCTTGGGCGCGATCGGCGGGATGATCACCGATCCCCAGGCCTGGCGCTTGTAGCCCAGCGCCAGGCGCGCCTTCTCCGAGTAGTTGGAGAAGTCGTAGTGGTGGAGGATCAAGCGCTACTCGATCTTGATGCCGGCCGCCTTGATCAGCGGCCACCACAGCTCGGTCTCGGCCTTGTGGAAGGCGTACAGCGCCTCGGGCGTCTGCTGTGCCGGCGGCGGGATGTCC
>CAYNOF010000695.1:0-1517 GCA_964398335.1 uncultured Rhizobiaceae bacterium | reverse complement strand
GTCTATACCAACACCACCGTCGTCGTCGAAAAGCTCTGACGGAGCGCTCCGCCATGGCCGACCGCAACATCGCGACGGTCGACCTCGACCGCGCGGTCGAGGCCGGTGTGATCGATCGCGAGACCGCCGATTCGCTGGTGGCCTTCGCCAGCGCCGGTGCGACCCCTCCGGCCGGCGGCGAACGTTTCCGCATCATCAGCACCTTCGCCGATGTCTTCCTGGCCGTCGGCCTGACGATGCTGACCGGTGGTCTTGTGGCACGCGCGAATTGGTGGTCGCCGTATCCCCTGATCGAGGCGCTTGTCTTCGCCGCCGTCACCTGGGGCTTGGCCGAGTATGTCGTGCGCCGCAAGCGGATGGTGTTGCCCGGCATGGTGCTGGCGGTGGCATTTGCCGTGCTGCTGGGAAGTGCGGCGAGCAAGGCGGGCCTTTTCAATTGGCTGCAGGTAGGCTGGATGGGCGGTACGCGGGAATCGGCGCAAGCCGCATTGGCCGGTGGCCTGGCGGCGATCGGCGGCGGCCTGTTCTTTCTGCGCTTTCGATTTCCCTTCTCGCTCTTTGTCGTGGTCGGCGGGCTGGCCGTCATGGCGCTTTCCGGTGTGGCTGCGGCGCGCATCTTCCCTGGCGCAGACATCACGCGGTGGGTCGCGCTGGGCTGCGGCATGCTGGCTTTCATTGCGGCCATAGCGTGCGACACGCGCGATCCGAGGCGTGAACGGCTGGTAGCGGATTGTGGCTTTTGGCTGCATGTCGCCGCCGCGCCGCTGATCGCGCACGCGATCTTCGCTGAGCATATGGGTTTCTACAGTCTGCAACCGGCGGCATGGCTGACGTCGGCCGGACTGCTGCTGCTGACGCTCGTCAGCCTGGTGATCGATCGGCGCGCATTGATTGTCTCGGCGCTGACATACGCCGGCGGCCTGATCCTCTACGCCATGCGGGACCAGACCAATGTCGAGCATGCGATGATCGTGGCGCTCGCCGTGTTGGGCACCGTGGTCGTTCTGCTGGGCTTTGCCTGGGTGTCGTTGCGTCGATTGCTTCTACGAATCCTGCCGCTGGGTCCGCTGGCGCGGCGTCTGCCGCCGGCGGTCCAGACGGCCTGAACTCGTTTTCTCGTGAGTAAGGACAATGGCTGAATTTTCCCCCCGTGAGATCGTTTCCGAGCTCGACCGCCACATCGTCGGCCAGGCCGACGCCAAGCGCGCCGTCGCCGTGGCGCTGCGCAATCGCTGGCGGCGCCAGCAGCTGCCTGAAGGGCTGCGCGAGGAAGTGCTGCCCAAGAACATCCTGATGATCGGGCCGACCGGCTGCGGCAAGACCGAGATCGCGCGCCGCCTGGCCAAGCTCGCCGAGGCGCCGTTCCTCAAGGTCGAGGCGACCAAGTTCACCGAGGTCGGCTATGTCGGCCGCGACGTCGAGCAGATCGCGCGCGACCTGATGGAGGTCGCCATCGGCATGACGCGCGAGCGGCTGCGCAAGGACGTGCAGGCCAAGGCCGAGCTGGCGGCCGAGGA
>CAYNOF010000694.1:0-1349 GCA_964398335.1 uncultured Rhizobiaceae bacterium | reverse complement strand
GAAGAGCCCAGCAGAGGACTGTCAATGCGGGTCAACTGCGGCCCGCCGCCCAGGGTCAGGTCCATGCGGCCGGTCACGCGATGGCCGTACATGACGTGCCAGAGATGCGTCTCAAAGTGGGTCCCGGTGATATCGGGATAGCGGAAGCTCTGAAAGCCGTAGAGGACCGCCACCTGATCGCGACGGTTGAGCTGGTAGTTGTAGCCCGCCTGAAAGCTGGTCTGCCGGCTGTCAATATATCCCTGCGGGTTATTCAGGAAGTGAATGAGGCCATAGGAGCCGGCGAAGGTCACCGCCGAGCGGGGCGAGAGTTCCTGCGTAATATCGGCGATGGTGACATTCGAGATATTTTCCTGTTGGCCCAGCGTGGCAAACTGTCCGGGGCCAAAGAACCCCAGCGAGGTGCCTCCCAGCCCACCGGTCACCCCACCTAGACCGCCGGTCCCGCCGTCCACTCCGCTCAATCCCCCAAGTCCGCCAAAGGCCCCATATCCAAAGGCCCCTTCCGGCAAATAACTGAAGGAATCGCGGACTCCGATCTGGCCGGTCTTCCACAGATAGTGGTGCTCGAAGGAGAGTTCATGCACCTGGCTGGCGCCGATGCCGCTATCGCTATAGAAGGCCCCACCGCCCACGTAATCCAGCCCCATACTGGAGCGGTTCCACAGCTTCTGCAGCGACAAGCTGCCCAGGACCCGGGTCACGCCGTAGATGGAAGAGTCGCCGCTGTCATTCACGTTGGTATCGATGCCCTCACTCACGTGCAGGGCGGGGATCAAATAACTCCGCGAACCCAGACCGCTCCCCAGGTTGGGCTGATCCACGCCGGACAGGGGCAGGTTGGCCTCCGCTTGGGCCGCCGGCGGGGTGTCCTGGGCCGGGGAAGACTGTGCCCCTCCCGCGGGCGTGTCCGTACTTTGCGCCCCGGCCGAAGCCGCGCTCAATACCAGTCCGAGGACGCCCAGAGCCATGCAGCCCGCGCCCTTGCCGAGGAAATTCCTGCCGTATCGATTACGGAACAACAATGGTGTCTCCTGGTTTCAGAGGAATGTTCTGGTCCATGGCGTCGCCTTTGACCAGCTCTTTGTAGTTCACGGCGATCTTGCGCTGCTTGCCGCTTTCGTTGCGCAGCACGTAAATGCCCTTGGTATTGGCAAATTGCGTAAAGCCCGCGCTGGCCAGGGCCTGCAGCACAGTCATGTTGGGCGTCAGGGCCATGGCGCCGGTGTGCAGCACCTCGCCGGTGACGTACACCCGCTGGCTGTTGATTTGGGTCACCACAATAGTGACGCGCGGATCGGCCAGATACTTTTTGAGCTTCTCCGTGATGCTGTTGGAAAGGTCCATGG
>CAYNOF010000693.1:0-6717 GCA_964398335.1 uncultured Rhizobiaceae bacterium | reverse complement strand
TCGTCGAGCGCAGGCGCCGTCCCGGCAGCGCCGAAGGCGATGTCGCGCGTGCCCAGCCCGCGGTAGGGCTGCGCTGCGTCGTATGGCAGCGGCGTGCGCTTGGGCTGCGAGCCCGGCGCCGGCAGCGGGAAGATCAGCGATTTGCCGGCGTGGTGCGATATGTGGCCGGTGGTGTGATGATGCTCCTGGTGGATGTGGCCGTAGAACACCACGACATTGCGGAACGGCATCAGCAGCTCGATCGCCTTGGCGCCGTCGCGGGTCAGCCAGTCCCAGTCGGGCTGCAGGTCGAACAGCGGACGGTGCGTCAGCACTACGATGCGGTCGTCCTTGCCGCGTTGCTTGAGGTCGGCCTCGAGCCAGGCGAGCTGGTCGGCACCGAGCTGGCCGGCGGGATCGGAGACGTTGTCGAGGGCGATGAAGTGCACGCCCTTGTGGTCGAAGGTGTAGTGCGTCTCACCGAAGAATTCCTTGTACGCCGCGCCGAGGTCGAGCGAGGCATCATGCTCGCCGGGCATCAGGCGCAGGTCCTTGACCTTGAGCCCGGCGACGATCTCCTTGAAGCGCTTCAGGCGCGCGCGGCGCTCGGCCGGATCGTCGGTGGTATGGGTGAGATCGCCGGTGAAGACGATGAAGTCGGGCTGCTTCGGCAGCGCGTTGACCGTCTCGATCGCCTTGATCAGCGTGTTCTCGGCGTCGGGGTTGGCCGGGCCCTTGTAGCCCCAGTGGGTGTCGGTGATTTGCACGAAGTGGAAGTCGCCGCCGGCCTGTGCCGCGGCGACGCGCGGGAACAGGCCGGAGGTGAAGGCAACGCCGGCGACCCCGGCGAGCCCGAGGAAATCGCGGCGGTTGAAATCTTGCGTCATGCTGCCTCCTCGCGGCCCCTGCGTGGCGCCGCCTGATGCCCCTACCGGTCGCACGACGGCAAAATTCCGCCGGCAGGCCCGATGGAATAAATTCGTGCCGGAGGCGGTAGGACACTGATGGCGGACGTGTCGGCATGAACGATTCGGGCGACGCGCGACGGTTCGAAGCGATGGTTCTGCCGCTGCTCGACGCCGCCTACGGCTACGCGCGCCGGCTGGCGCGCGACGAGGCCGAGGCGCGCGACGTGGCGCAGGAGGCCATGCTGCGGGCCTGGCGCTATTTCGCCACGTTCCGCGGCGAGGAGGCTCGGCCATGGCTGCTGCGCATTGTGCGCAACACCTTCGTCTCGATGCGCGCGGGACGCGGCGAGGCGATGGCATCGCTGGAGGACGCCGACGCCCAACTCGATGCCGGTGCGGCCGACGCCTTCGGGCTGACCGGCGCGCCGCCGACGCCGGAGCGTGCGCTGCAGATCGCCGACACGCGGCGCGTACTCGACGCGGCGCTGGCGGCCCTTCCGGCAGCGGCGCGCGAGATCCTGGTGCTGCGCGAGATCGAGGAGCTGCCTTACAAGCGCATCGCCGTGATTCTCGACGTGCCGATCGGCACGGTCATGTCGCGGCTGGCACGGGCGCGCGAAGCGCTGGCCGCCGAGGTACGGCGGCGCACGGAGGTGGATTGAGATGGATTGCGCGACCTGCGAGGCCCTGATCGACGCCTATGTCGACGGCGAGCTGTCCGCCGGCGAGGCGCTCGACCTCGAACGCGCCCTGCCGGGCTGCGAACGCTGCCGCCGCCGGCTGGAGGATGCGCGCGCGATGCGCGCGGCGTTCGCCTCGCTGCCGCGCGCGGAGGCGCCCGCCGCGTTGCGCATGGCGATTCGCGCCGCGCTGCCGTCGCCGCGACCCGTGGCCCGCCGCTCGACCATATGGATGCGCCGGGCTGCCGCGGTTCTCGTGGCTGCGGTCGTCGGCTGGCTCGCCGGCGTCTATGGCCCACACCCCGGCACGACCAGCGACGATGGCGCGCTGATCGCCGGTTATCTGCGCGCCACCATGGGCGATCGTCCGGTCGAGGTCGCATCGTCGGACCGTCACACGGTCAAGCCATGGTTCAACGGGCGCGTCGACTACGCCCCGCCAGTGCACGACCTCACCAGCGCCGGCTTCCCGCTGGTCGGCGGGCGGCTGGAGATCGTCGACGGGCGGCGCGTCGCGGTGCTGGTGTTCCAACGCAGTCGGCACGTGATCGTACTCTACGCGTGGCCCGAGCCAGGCGAGCGCGCCGTCGACACCCGGACGCGCGACGGCTTCACGCTGGTCCGCTGGGCTCACGGCGGCTTTGCCCTCAGCGCCGTCTCCGATGTTGCTGCAGCCGACCTGATTGCTCTTTCCCGCGCGCTTGACCAGCGCATCGACGACGAACGCTGAAGGCCATCTCACGAACCGCTCGACCCGCAAACATCGCGTTCGGCGTAGATCGAGACCCATGATTCGATTTCCGACGAGATCCCGCGATACATGCCGGCGGTATTGAAGGGCAGCGTCACCGTCCCGTCACGGCCGACCGCGATCAGCCCGGCGCCGCCGCCCATGCGCTTGAGCTCGCCGAAGATCATGGCATCGCAGGCGGTGGTGAGGCTCTCGCCCTTGTAGGCCATGCGCGCGTGCAGCTCGTGGCCCAGCACCGTGCGGATGAAGATCTCGCCCCTGCCCGTGCCCGAGTAGGCGAGCGTCTCGTCGTTGGCATAGGTGCCGGCACCGATCACCGGTGTGTCGCCGACGCGGCCGGGCAGCTTGTTGGTGTAGCCGCCGGTCGAGGTCGCGGCCGCGAGGTGGCCCGCGCGATCGATCGCCACCGCGCCGACGGTGCCGTGCTTGAGGCGTTCGGTGGCCTTCGACGTGTCGCCCGTGGCCTGCAGCGCCTTCATCTGCAGCAGCGAGGCGCGGCGTTCCTCGGTCGAGAACCAGTCCGGCGCCACCAGCTCGAGCCCGGCGCGCGCCGCCACGGCCTCGGCGCCCTCGCCGATCAGCAGCACGTGGTCGGTGCGTTCCATGACCGCGCGCGCCGCGCGGATCGGATTGCGCACGCGCGCGATGCCGCCGACGGCGCCGGCGCGCAGATCGCGGCCGTCCATGATCGCGGCATCCATCTCGTGCCGACCATCGGCATTGAACACCGCGCCGCGGCCGGCGTTGAACGCGGTGTGCTCCTCCAGCGCGATCACCGCCGCCTCGACCGCGTCTAGTGCCGCGCCGCCGTCCTTCAGCACCGCCCAGCCGGCGCGCAACGCGCCTTTCAGGCCCTCGCGTGCATGGCGCTCCCGCGCGTCGCCGAGCGTGCCCCTGGGTGGAACGCCGCAGCCGCCATGGATGGCGAGGACGGGAGCGCTCATGTTCGAACTCCTTGCGGCTCTGACGGTCGGCCGCCTAGGGTTCGGCCATGCCGACGACGATCCGACCCTTTCTGATGTTCGAGGGCAAGGCCTCGGAAGCGATGCAGTTCTATTGCTCGCTATTCCCTGGCGCCACCGTCGATGACGTCACGCGCTATGGACCCGGCGAGCATGGCCCCGAGGGCTCGATCAAGGTCGCGCGCTTCACCATCGCCAACCAGACGGTGATGTGCATCGACAGCCCGGCCAAGCACGCCTTCACCTTCACGCCGTCCTTCTCGTTCTTCGTCGACTGCGAGTCCGAGGCCGAGCTGCGTATGCTTGCCGATGCGCTGGGGCCGGGCGGTGCCGCGCTGATGCCGCTCGACAATTACGGCTTCAGCAAGCTGTTCACCTGGCTCAACGATCGCTACGGGGTGTCGTGGCAGCTGAACCTGCCGTGACGGGGGAGAGCACATGGTTCCGCTGACGGGCTACGCCGACAAGGTCTCGGGCGTATCGGGCGAGCGCATCGCCTTCAAGGTCTCGAGCCAGACGCCCGGCCCCTGCACCGCCTCGCTGGTGCGCATCATCCATGCCGATCCCAATCCCGCCGGACCGGGCATGAAGATCGAGGACCTGTCCTCGGTGTTCACGACCACCTTCGAGGCGCGCGAGCAGAAGATCGAGATGGGCTCCTATGTCCGCGTCGATGGCGCCACGGCGCTCTCGCCGCTGGGCGCGATGACGCTGAGCGTGCTGGTTTTCCCGACCTTGCCCGACGCAGGCGAGCAGTGTGTCGTTTCGCGCTGGGATCCGGATACCGCGACCGGCTTCGCGCTGCTCGCCACGCCAGGCGGCTTCGTCGCCGAGATCGGCCGCATCGGTGCGCCGACCCTGCTTGTGGCGACAGGCGAGAAGCTGCGCGCGCGAGCCTGGTATCGCGTCTGGCTGACCATCGATCCGGCGTCGCGCTCGGTGCGGCTGGGCCAGAAGCCGCTGCGTGCCGAGGCCGGCTGGAGCGATGCCGGCAGTGCGTGGGCGGCGATCGACCGGACGCTCGCGCACGATGCGCGCCGGCCGATGTTCATCGGCGCACAACAGGGGCGGCCCTCGACGCGCCACTTCAACGGCCGCATCGAGGACCCGATCATCGTGTCGGGCGCGCGGCCGGAGATCGTCGAGCAACGCCTCGATCCGGCACGGCCGCCGGTCGGCACGCTCGCGGCGTGGGATTTCTCGCGTGGCATCGACACGCTCGATGTCGAGGATATCGGGCCCAACCATCTGCACGGCGTGCTGGTCAACCTGCCGACCCGCGCCGTCGCCGGCTCGGCCTGGAGCGGCCGCGCGCATCGCTGGACCGACGCGCCGCGCGACTACGCGGCGATCCACTTCCATGCCGACGATCTCGACGATTGCCGCTGGTCGACGGATTTCAGCTTCACGGTCCCCGCGAGCCTGCGCAGCGGCATCTATGGCATGCGGCTGAAGACCGCCGGCAGCAGCGACACCATCCCGTTCTACGTGCGGCCACGGCTCGGCAGGCCGACGGCGAGGGTCGCCATGCTCGCCTCGACCTTCACGCATCAGGTCTACACCAACCACATGCGCAGTGCCTTCGACGAGGCGTTCCGCGCGCGCATGACTGCGTGGGGCGCCTCGCCGTGGAATCCGGACGAGCATCCGCAATACGGCCGCTCGACCTACAACTTCCATCTCGACCGCAGCGGCGTCTGCTACTCCACGCGCCTGCGCCCGC
The DNA here is from genome assembly GCA_964398335.1 of uncultured Rhizobiaceae bacterium. Classification (GTDB taxonomy): domain Bacteria; phylum Pseudomonadota; class Alphaproteobacteria; order Reyranellales; family Reyranellaceae; genus JAFAZJ01. Next base: position 1,714 of record CAYNOF010000693.1, on the reverse strand, counting down.
AGCTCACCATCCGGCCGGGCTTCCTGACCTTCAACGACGAGAAGGGCTCGGGCCTGCGCCACTTCCCGGCCGACACGCATCTCGCGGACTGGCTCGAGAAGATGGGCATCGTCTTCGACGTGATCACCGACGAGGATCTCGACGACCATGGCGTCGAGCTGATCAAGCCCTATGCCTGCCTCGTCACCGGCTCGCACCCCGAGTACCACACGCCCGGCACGCTCGAGGCGATCCAGGCCTTCGTCGACGGTGGCGGCAAGCTCGCCTATCTCGGCGGCAACGGCTTCTACTGGAAGGTCGCGCGCTCGGCGCGCCTGCCCGGCACCCTGGAGATCCGCCGCGTCGGCCCGGCGATCCGCACCTGGGCGGCCGAGCCGGGCGAGCACTACAACGCGCTGGACGGCCAGCTCGGCGGGCTATGGCGCCACAACGGCCGCCCGCCGCAGCGCCTCGCCGGCGTCGGCTTCTCCGGCCAGGGACGCTTCGAAGGCTCGTACTATCGCCGCCTGCCCGCCTCGTCCGACGCGCGCGTGGCGTGGATCTTCGACGGCGTGACCGACGAGATCCTCGGCGATTTCGGCCTGAGTGGCGGCGGCGCGGCCGGCTTCGAGCTCGATCGCGCCGACGTGCTGCTGGGCACGCCGCGCAACGCCGTCGTGCTGGCCACGTCGGAGAAGCACCAGTCGCATTTCGTCGCCGTGCCCGAGGACGTGCTGGGCATCTACAACACGACCAACGGCGAGCCTGCCGACAAGCTCATCCGTGCCGACATGACCTACATGGATGTCGCCGGCGGCGGCGCGGTGTTCGCCACCGGCTCGATCACCTTCTGCGGCAGCCTCTCGCATACCAACTACGACAACAACGTCTCGCGCATCCTGTTCAACGTGCTGAACAGGTTTGGCGGGCTTGGGCTGTGCTGGTCTCTTGAAGGTATACGCAAATAGCGTATATAGTATATGGACGCTGTCCGATGTCGCGGTGGAGTTCGACGATCAGACGGTCGATCGGATCGTCACCGTCCGCATTGACACGCCCGCTGGATCGCTGATGGTCATGGGCGAAATCGAGGTGATCGGTCGCCGTTTGATCGCTCGGGAGTGCCACATCCACGCTGGGGTGGGTGGCTTGCATGCGTTTGGCTGGGCTCGGCTTCGTCAGGTCGCCCGGCTCGTTCTCGAGCCGTTGGAGACGTACGATGAGCTCGTGGCTGAAGGAGGTATTCGGACCTCGGGTGCAAATCCGGGACGCCGACCGCGTCCGCTCCGGTTCACCCGCCCGATACCTCATTGAGTGGGCCTTCAAACGAGGCGAACCGCCGCCGCAGACCGTGACCGCGGCACGCGCGCTGGTCCGCCGACACCTCACGTTGCGGCGCGCCCATGCGGCAATGACCACGCTCGTGGAAAGCGGTCGCGTCGTCGTCGAGATTCCTTGCGTCGAGGATCGCGACATCTTCGAGCGCGAGCTGCGCGATTGCCATCTGGTGGTCACGCGATACGAAGCGCCAACGGAGATCGATGTCGCGGCAATCCGTGAGCGGACCGGGCTATCCCAGGATCAGTTCGCGCTCCGCTTCGGACTCGAAGCCGCGACGATACGCAACTGGGAGCAAGGACGCTCGTCACCCGACAAGGCGGCGCGTGTGCTTTTGCTGATGATCGACAAGGATCCGGCCGCCGTCGAGAAGGCGCTCTCGACAGCAGCCTGAACT
>CAYNOF010000692.1:0-2366 GCA_964398335.1 uncultured Rhizobiaceae bacterium | reverse complement strand
GGGACCGAAGCCGGCGTTGTGGTTGCCGTAGGTGCGGCCGTACCAGGTGCTGATGCCGACGCGGATCTCGGGCGGCCAGTCGTCGCGGCGATCGCCCATGTAGATGTGGTCGCGGCCGCCGACGCCGCCCGCACGCGCATTGACGCGGAAGTGGCCGGCGATGCGCTCGAGCCAGTCGTGATGCGGCGCGGCGTCGTCGTCGGTCATCGCCACGATGTCGCCGATCGCCGACTCCAGCCCCTCGTTCAGCGCCGCCACCACGCCCGGTACGCCGACCACGCGGACAATCATCGGCATCGTGCCGGGGTCGTAGCCGGCGAGCATCGACTCGGTCGCGGTGTCGATGTCGCGACGCACGACGACGACGCGGGCCGGCGGCTTGGTCTGGTCCTTCAGGGCATCGAGGCAGCGCCGCAGATCGTCCGGCCGCTTGTAGGTCGGCACGATGACGGTGGCGTCCATCTCAATAGCCGGCCGTCCGGTCGATGAGGTTGATCAGGGGCTGTCCGGCGCGCAGGCGGCGCACATTCTCGGCGACGCTGGCGGCGGCGGTGCGCGGGTTGGTCGGGCCGGCAACGTGCGGCGTGACGCGCACCTTGGGATGCGTCCAGTAGGGATGATCGGTCGGCAGCGGCTCGACATGGAAGACATCGAGCGTGGCGCCGGCGAGATGGCCGTTGTCGAGCGCCGCCAGCAGGTCCGCATCCACGACGTGACCGCCGCGCGCCATGTTGATGAAATAGGCGCCCTTGGGCAGGCGCGCGAAGGCGCGCGCGTCGAGCAGGTTGGCGGTCTGCGGTGTCATCGGCAGCACGTCGACGAGGATGTCGCTGCGCGACAACAGGGTCTGCAGGCCATCGGGTCCGTGCAGGCATTCGACGCCGTCGAACTTGCGCGGCGTGCGGCTCCAGCCCGCGGTGGGGAAGCCCAGCATGGCGAACTTGCGCGCCGTGTCGGCGCCGATCTCGCCCAGGCCGAGGATGCCGACGCGGCGCAGCGCGGTGTCGGTGAACGGGATCTCCTCCCACACCTTGCGGCGCTGCAAATCCATGTAGCCGTCGACGTCGCGATGATGGTGCAAGGCCCAGTAGATCGCGTACTCGCTCATCTGGCCGACCAGGCCGGTATCGATGATGCGCACGATCGGCACGTCGCGCGGCAGGTCGGGATGGACCAGCAGATGATCGACGCCCATGCCCAGCGAGACGATCAGCCTGAGGTTGGGCAGGCTGGCGAGCGCGCCCGGCGGCGGCTTCCAGGCGAGCGCGATGCCGATATCGCGCGGGTCGCCATGGTCGGCCCAGGGACGGATGTCGATGCTCTCGCCCAGCGCCTCGCCCAGCCGCTTGCGCCAGCCCTGCCAGTCGCCGCCACCCTGCGCGTTGCTGATGTAACAGAAGGCTTCACTCATGTTGCGACGGCACCCTCGGCAGCGCCGATCGGCTCGAGGTTGAAGGCGGCTTCCATCAGCGCCTTGGTATAGGGCGTCTGCGGCTGTTCGAAGACCTGTTGCGCCGGACCGCGCTCGACCACCTGGCCGTTGCGCATCACGATCACCTCGTCGGCCAGCGCGCGCACCACCTTCAGGTCATGGCTGATGAACATGTAGGCCAGCTTGTGCCGGGCCTGCAGATAGCGCAGCAGGTCGACGATCTGCGCCTGCACGCTCATGTCGAGCGCCGAGGTCGGCTCGTCGAGCACGACGAATTTCGGCTTCAGCACCATGGCGCGCGCGATGGCGATGCGCTGGCGCTGGCCGCCGGAGAATTCGTGCGGATAGCGGTCGCGCATCGCCGGATCGAGGCCGACTTCGGTCAGGACCGAGTCGACGAGATCGCGCCGCTCCTGCGCGTCACGGGCGATGCCGTGCACGTCCAGCCCTTCGCCGACGATCTGCTCGACCGACATACGCGGGCTGAGCGAGCCGTAGGGGTCCTGGAAGACGATCTGCATCTCCTTGCGCAGCGGCCGCAGTTCGCGCGGCGGCAGCTCGCGCAGGTCGCGGCCGTCGAAGCGGATCGAGCCCTGGCTCTGCTCGAGCCGCAGCAGCGCCAGGCCCAGCGTGGTCTTGCCCGAGCCGCTTTCGCCGACGATGCCCACGGTGTGGCCGGAGCGCAGCTCCAGCGACACGCCGTCGACCGCCTTGATGTGGCCCACCGTGCGGCGGAACACGCCGCGCTTGATCGGGAAATGCACTTTCACGTCGCTCGCGGCCATCACCACGGGCGCGGCGGGATCGCGCTCGCCCGGCTTGCCCTTGGGCTCGGCGGACAGGAGATGCTTGGTGTAGGTGTGCGAGGGTGAGTCGAAGACCTGCTCGACCGGGCCGTGCTCGACGATCTGGCCGGCGTTCATCACACAGACCC
>CAYNOF010000691.1:0-2946 GCA_964398335.1 uncultured Rhizobiaceae bacterium | reverse complement strand
GATCCTGCGCCAGATCGCCGACGCGCTGGGCGATGTCGACGCACTGATCGCCGTCGAGAGCGAGTTCCATCCCACCGAGGTCGATGCGCCGGCGATCGCGCGGCGCCTGCTCGCCGCGGGCCGCGCCGAGGATGCGCTCGGCTGGCTCGACAACCCGCGCTTCGAGCGCGCGACGCGCAATGCCACCACCCTGCGGCTGGAGACGCTGGAGGCGCTGGGCCGCCGCGACGATGCGCAGGCGCTGCGCCTGGCGACCTTCGAGCGCACGCTCGACGTGAAGCTGCTGCGCGACTACCTCAAGCGCCTGCCCGACTTCACCGACACCGCCGCCGAGAAGCGCATCATCGCGCAAGTCGCTGAGCATCGCTCGGCCGGCGAGGCGCTGGCCTTCCTCGCCGCCTGGCCGGCGCTCGATACCGCGGCGGCGCTGGTCGATTCGCGGCTCGCCGAGCTGAAGCCAGTGCCGCCCGATGCCCTGCTCGATGCCGCCGCGCGCCTGCGCGAGAGCCATCCCGCGCAGGCCGTGGCCCTGATCCGCGCCGCCGCACCCACCATCCTCGACAGCGGCTTCGCCCATCACTACGCCACGCTGGCGCGCGCCATGGTCGAGATGCGCGATCTGCCCTCCGTTGCGGAAGGCGATACACATGACGGCTGGGTCGACGAGCTGCGGATGCGCTACCCTCGCCGCGACGCCTTCTGGTCGCGCTACCGCGAGCTCGACCGTCCCGCTTCCACTGCCTAGGCCAGAGTCCCGCGCATGATCGATTTCGCCTTCACCGACCGCGACCGCGAGCTGCAGGAACGCACGCGCACCTTCATCCGCGACACGATCATCCCGCGCGAGAAGGATGCCCGGCAGTCGCCGCACGGCCCCAGCGACGAACTGCGCCGCGAGCTCAACGCGCTGGCGCGGCAGGCCGGACTGCTGTCGCCGCAATGCGCGCCGGAATGGGGCGGGCTCGGCCTCACCCACCGCGAGCGCGCCATCGTCTTCGAGGAGGCGGGCTACTCGCTGCTCGGGCCGATCGCGATGCACTGCATGGCGCCCGACGAGGGCAACATGCACATGCTCGAGGCCGTGGCGACCGAGGTGCACAAGCAGCGCTGGCTCAAGCCGCTGGCCAACGGCGACATCCGCTCCTGCTTCGCCATGACCGAGCCGCCGCCGGGCGCCGGCTCCGATCCCTCGGCGATGAACACCACGGCGGTGCCCGACGGCGATCACTTCGTGATCAACGGCACCAAGTGGCTGATCACCGGCGCCGACGGCGCGGGCGTGATGATCATCATGGCGCGCACCCTGATCGACGGCACCGACAAGGGCGCCACCATGTTCATGGCCGACCTGCCCAACCCCGCGATCGTCACCGAGCGCGTGATCGACACCATCGAGGAATCGATGACCGGCGGCCACGCCGTGATCCGCTTCGAGAATTTGCGCGTGCACAAGGACGACGTGATGGGCGAGGTCGGCCGCGGCTTCCGCTACGCCCAGGTGCGCCTGGCGCCGGCGCGGCTCACCCACTGCATGCGCTGGCTGGGCGCGGCGCGGCGCGCGCACGACATCGCCGTCGAGTACGCCAACCGCCGCAAGGCCTTCGGCAAGACACTGATCGAGCACGAGGGCGTCGGCTTCCAGCTCGCCGACAACCTGATCGACCTGCATCTGGCAAGGTTGGCGATCTGGCATTGCGCCTGGGTGCTCGACCAGGGCCGCGACGCGCGCTTCGAATCCAGCGTGTCGAAGGTCGCGGTGTCGGAGGCGCTGTTCCGCGTCGCCGATCGCTGCGTGCAGGTGCTGGGCGGGCTGGGCGTCACCGGCGACACGCTGGTCGAACGCATCTTCCGCGAGATCCGCGCCTTCCGCATCTACGACGGCCCGTCGGAGGTGCACCGCTGGAGCCTGGCGCGCGGACTGGCAAGCCGCCATTGAAGGTAGACGCGGTCAAAGGCGATCGAGAACCTTTGCCGCGATCTCCGCCGGCGTGCCGTCGATGCCGACGGTGAGCGCCTCGTCCTCGCCGGGCGGCTCCAGCGTGGCGAACTGGCTGTCGAGCAGGGTCGCCGGCATGTAGTGGCCTTTGCGCTTGGCGAGGCGCGCGGAGATCAGTGCCTTGTCGCCGGCGAAATGGATGAAGCGCACATCGCCGCCGGTGCGCAGCACGTCGCGATAGCGCCGCTTGAGCGCCGAGCAGCTCAGCACGACGGCTTCTCCCTTCGCGTTCCAGTCGCGGATCGCCTGGGCCATCGCCGCCAGCCAGGGCGCGCGGTCATTGTCGTCGAGCGGGTGGCCGCCGCGCATCTTCTCGACGTTCTCGGGCGGATGGAACGAGTCGCCCTCGGCGTAGTGCGCACCCAGCTTCTCGGCGATCAGCTTGCCGACCGTCGACTTGCCGCTGCCCGATACGCCCATCACGACGTAGACGGTCATCAGCCCTTGTCTTCGCCCTTGTACGGCGCCCACTCGGCATGGTGACGGCCGGGCTTGTCGAGCCGCGTGAAGCCATGCTGGCCGAAGACGTCGCGCTGGGCGGCGATCATGTCGGCCCACAGCCGGCCGGTGCGCAGCGCGTCGACATAGGACAGCGCCGAGGAGAAAGCCGGCACCGGCACGCCATGCGCGATCGCCGTCACCACCACCTGGCGCCACGAGGCGTCGCCGGCATTGACCATGCGCCACAGCGCCGGCGCGCGCAGCAGGTTGGTGCCCGCCGGCAGGCTGGTGCAGGCCTCGGCGATCGGCGCGAGCAGGTCGGAGCGCACGATGCAGCCGCCGCGCCAGACATTGGCGACGGTGGCGAGGTCGATGCCCCAGCCCTCCTCCTGGTCGGCCGCACGCATCAGCGCGAAGCCCTGCGCCAGCACCGCGATGTTGGCCGCCAGCAGCGCGCGCCCGAGCGCCGCGACCAGCGCCACGCGATCGCCGGCGAAGGCCATGGTCGC
>CAYNOF010000690.1:0-1828 GCA_964398335.1 uncultured Rhizobiaceae bacterium | reverse complement strand
GATGTTGATGATGCGCCCCCAGCGCCGCGCGCGCATCGCCGGCGCGGCGAGCTGGGCGAGGTGGAACAGCGCCCGCAGGTTGACCGCGATCATGCGGTCGAACGACTGCAGGGTGATGGTCTGAAATGGCGCCTCGCCGCTGATGCCGGCGTTGTTGACGAGGATGTCGACGGTGCCGTGATCGCGCTCGACGCCCGACCAGAAAGCTTTGACCGCCGCGTCGTCGGACACATCGCATTCGGCCGCCCGCACGCACCCGCCGCTGTCACGCACCGCCTCGATGACCGACGCCGCGCCCTCGCCGTCGCCGTCGTGGCAGAACACCACCTCGGCGCCTTCGCGCGCGAAGGCCGCGACGATCGCCGCGCCGATACCGCGGCTGCCGCCGGTCACCACGGCGCGTCTGTCCCGCAGGCGTCCGCTCATCGTCTAGCGCCCTTCGCGCGGCATCCAGGCGAGCACGCGCCGGGACAGCAGGTTGAACAGGGCATAGCTGAGGCCGGCATAGGCCAGCAGGACGATGGCCACCAACGCCATGCGTCCGGTCTGGCTCATGAACTGCGCGAAGGTCAGGATGCGGCCCAGTCCGCTGTCGATGCCGACATACTCGCCGGCGATCACCGCCGACCATGCCAGCCCAAGCGACAGCAGCACGCTGGAGAACAGCTCGGGCAGGATCGCCGGCAGCACGACGCGGCCATAGATCTGCAGGCCGCTGGCGCCCAACGTGCGGGCGTACTCGACATAGCGATGCGGCACGTTGGCCACCGCGTTGATGGTGCCGATCAGGAACACCGCGCCGGTGCCGACGGCGACGAAGGCGACGACGCCGGCGCTGTTGGTGCCGACCCAGAACTGGAATAGCGGGATCATCGCCAGCAGCGGGATCATGCGGAAGATGCTGAGCGGCAGGAAGGTGGCGCGCCGCAGCAAGGGCGACCAGGCGATCGCCAGCCCGAGGCCGACGCCGACCGCCGCACCGATCGACAGCCCGATCGCCAGGCGCCCGAAGGTCAGGCTGGAATGGTAGGCCAGCGCCAGCAGCGCGCCACGATAGGTCTGCTCGCCGCCCATCGACGTGATCGGCGCCCAGAACGGGAACTTCCAGTAATCGGCCATGCCGAGCAGCGACACGCCGAAGATCTGGCGGAAGGACGGCACCAGCGGCGTCTGCGCCAGCACGGTCTTCGGGCTGAGCCAGGCGGCGATCTCCCAGGCTACGATCATCGCCAGCACCGTCGCCAGCCGCAGCCAGTTGGCGCGCAGGAAGGAGATCAGCCGAGTCATCGCTGGTCCTCTCCGCGCGCCGCACCGGACAGGCCAAGATGGCCGATGATCGTCTTGATGATGCGGACCGCCTCGGGCGAACTGCGCTCCTCCTCCAGGCGTGGGCGCGGCAGGCGGCAAGCGATGTCGTCGCGCACGCGCCCCTCGGACACGACGAGGATGCGATCGCCGAGGATCAGTGCCTCCTCGATGTCGTGGGTGACGAAGACGATGGTGTTGCCGGTGCGCTGCCACAGCTCGAGCAGCACCGCGTGCAGCGTGGCGCGGGTGACGTAGTCGAGCGCGCCGAACGGCTCGTCCATCAGCAGGATATCGGCGCCGGTGGCAAACACCGTGGCCAGCGCGACGCGCTTGCGCATGCCGCCCGACAGCTCGCGCGGCCACGAGCCGGCGGCTTCCGCCAAATGCACGGCCTGGAGCCAGGCCTGCGCCCGCTCGGCGCGCTCGGCGGCTGGCATGCCGCGCGCACGCAGCCCGAACTCGACATTGTCGCGCACGCGCAGCCAGGGAAACACGGTGTCCTCCTGGAACACCATGGCGC
>CAYNOF010000689.1:0-2486 GCA_964398335.1 uncultured Rhizobiaceae bacterium | reverse complement strand
CCAGGCGGCGCGCGATCCCGCTGTCGTGGCGATCAAGCAGACGCTCTATCGCACCAGCAAGGACTCGCCGATCGTCAAGGCGCTGATCGAGGCGGCCGAGGCGGGCAAGACGGTGACGGCGCTGGTCGAGCTCAAGGCGCGGTTTGACGAGGAAGCCAATATCCGCTGGGCGCTCGACATGGAGCGCGCCGGCGTGCAGGTGGTCTACGGCTTCCTCGACCTGAAGACGCACGCCAAGGTCTCGATGGTGGTGCGGCGCGAGAGCGGGGCGATCCGCACCTACGTGCATTTCGGCACCGGCAACTACCACCCGATCACCGCGCGCATCTACACCGACACTTCGTTCTTCACCTGCGATCCGGCGATGGGCCGCGACGCGGCGCGGGTGTTCAACTACATGACCGGCTACGCCAAGCCCGACGCGATGGAGAAGCTGTCGGTGGCGCCGGTCACCCTGCGCGAGACGCTGGTGGCCAACATCGATCGCGAGATCGCCAACGCAACGGCGGGCAAGCCGTGCGGCATCTGGGCGAAGATGAACTCGCTGGTCGATGCCCGCATCATCGACAAGCTCTACGAGGCCTCCGCCGCCGGCGTGCCGATCGAGCTGGTGGTGCGCGGCATCTGCTGCCTGCGGCCGGCCGTGAAGGGCCTGAGCGACAACATCAGGGTCAAGAGCATCATCGGCCGCTTCCTCGAGCATTGCCGCATCGTCTGCTTCGCCAACGGCCATCCGCTGCCGTCGCCCGAGGCCAAGGTGTTCATCTCCTCGGCCGACTGGATGCCGCGCAACCTCGACCGCCGCGTCGAGCTCTTGGTGCCGATCGAGAACCCGACCGTGCATCGCCAGATCCTCGACCAGATCATGGTCGCGAACCTGAAGGACGAGGCGCAGTCCTGGGATCTCGACGGCGACGGCGTCTACACGCGCCGCAAGGCGGGCCCGGATGCCTTCAGCGCCCACACCTGGTTCATGACCAACCCGTCGCTGTCGGGCCGCGGCAGCGCGCTGCGCCAACCCGGCGCGATGCCCAAGCTGGTCCCCGGCCGCGAAGGCAAGCGCCACAAAGCCGGCAGCGGCTCCTGAATCCGTCTCCCTACGCAGGCATCTGCCTCACCCTGAGGAGCGCCTGCAGCGCGCGTCTCGAAGGGTGGCGACACATAAGGTGCCCGTGCGACTCCTCAGCATGAGGTGGGGAATCAACCGAACGCCATCGCTTCCGGTCCGACGTAACGAGCGCGGGGGCGGATCAGGGTGCCGCTCTCGATCTGCTCGATGAAATGGGCGATCCAGCCGATCGAGCGGCCGAGCAGGAAGAGGCCCAGCGCGGCGCCCTTGGGCATGCCGCAGGCCCGCTCGATCGCCACCGTGGCGACGTCGATCGTCGGCTTCAGGCCGGTCACCTTGGTGACGGCCGCGATCAGCCGGCGCGCGTAGCGCACCTCCTCGCGATCGCCCAGGCGGTGGTTGAGCCGCTCGAACAGGAATTGCGCGCGCACGTCGCCGTCGGGATAGAGACGGTGGCCGAAGCCGGGGATGCGCGCACCGCTCTCGATGCGTTCGGCGACGGCGCGGTCGAGATCCGGCGCATCGCGCAGCGCATCCATCATCGAGGCGACGCGGCGCGTCATGCCGCCGTGGTAGGGCCCCTGCAGCACGGCGAGGCCGGCGACCGTCGCGCCCCACGGCGTGGCACCGGTCGAGGCGGCGATGCGCACGGCGAAGGTCGAGGCGTTGAGCTCATGGTCGGCCGACAGCACCAGCGCGGCGCGCACCAGGTCGGCGCCATGCTCGTCGAGCTTCCACGCCGTGGCGATCTGCCGATGCAGCGGCGCTGAGGAGGGCGGCCGTGCCGCGACGATCGCCGCCAGCAGACGCGCGACGCGCGTGCCGGTGACGGCGAGCGCCTTGGGATCGCGACTCCAGGCGCGCGTGTCCTGCGCCGCCGCCAGCGGCAGCATGGCGAGGCAGCGATCCATCGGCGCCAGGCGTGCGCTGGCGATCCAGCCGCGCTTCAGCGACGCGTCGATCTCCGGCAGGGCTGCCCCGGCGAAGGGATCAGTGTCGACGGCCCAGAGCAATCGGGCGACATCCTCGAGGCTCGCCTCGGCGGCCAGCGCACAGGCGTCCTTGCCGCGATAGAGCAGGCGATCGTCATCGATCAGGGTCAGGCCCGATTCGAGCACCGGGGCGCCGAAATTCATCGCCTGTGAGGCCACCGCCTCGGCCCCTCGGCCGCGTGCCTTGCGGTCGAGCAGGGCCTGCACGTCCTCGGCATTGTAGCGGCGCCGACGCCCGGGGCCCGGCTCGGGGTCGGAGCGGATCATGCCGCGGCTGACATAGGCGTAGAGCGTCTCGCGGCTGACGCCCAGCCGCTCCGATGCCTCAAGTGCGGTTATCAATTGTTGATCAACCATGTCTCTATATTGATCAATATTATCCAAATTGACAAGATTGATGATGGAGAAGATTCCTTTTCGCAACT
>CAYNOF010000688.1:0-14012 GCA_964398335.1 uncultured Rhizobiaceae bacterium | reverse complement strand
ACGGCCCCCTCGCCCGCAAGGTACGCGACGTGCGCATCGGCCTGGCGGCGATGTCGGCCGGCGACGCGCGCGATCCGGTCTGGGTGCCGGCGCCGCTGGAAGGCGCCGCGCCCGCGCGGCCGATCCGCGTCGCGCTCTGTGCCTCGCCCAAGGGCATGTTCACGCATGCCGCCGTCGCCGATGCCGTGCGCAAAGCCGGCAAGGCGCTGGCCGACAACGGCTACGCCGTCGAGGAGGTCGAACCGCCCTCCATCGAAGCCGGTGCCGCATTGTGGCAGGCACTGGTCTTCACCGAGTCGCGCCACATGACCTGGGAGACGGTGCAGAAGCTGGGCGACGCGCAGGCGCGCAAGGCGATGAGCCTGTGGTTCGAGGTGCAGCCCGACCTGTCGATTCTGGACTACATGAAAGGCCTGGCGCAGGTGCTGACCCAGCGCCGCGAGTGGGCACGCTTCATGGAGCGCTATCCGCTGGTCGTCGGACCGAACTCCGGCGACCTGCCCTTCGAGGTCGGCTTCGATCACAAGGATGTCGACACCATCCGCCACGTGCTCTCGGCGCAGGCGCTGATGACGACGATCAACATGCTCGGTCTGCCCGCGGCCGCGGTGCCCGTCGGCACGACCGCGGCGGACGGCGCGCCGCTTGGCCTGCCGGTGGGCGTGCAGATCTGCGCACCGCGCTATCGCGAGGACCTCGCGCTCGACGCGGCGGAGATTGTCGAGGCCGTCCACGGCGTGAGCACGCCCATCGATCCGGTCTGGGGGTAAGCACATGGACGCGTCAACCAAGCGCGCCGTCGTCATCGGCGGCGGCGTGATGGGCGGCGGCATCGCCGCGATGTTCGCCGGCGGCGGCTGGCACACCGACGTCGTCTCGCGCTCGGCCTCGACGCGCGATGCATTGCCGGGCGTGGTCGAGCGCTGCCTGAAGGCTATGGGCAAGCCGGTCGACCTGTCGAAGGTGAAGACGTATGCGACGCTGGCCGAGGTGCCGTGGGCCGACGTCGCCATCGTCGTCGAGACGGTCACGGAGGATCTGCCGCTCAAGCAGAAGATCTTCGCCGAGCTGGAGAAGCTCGCGCCGGCGGGCATCCCGCTCACCAGCAACTCCTCGTCGTTTCCGATCAGCAGGATCGGCGAGGGGCTCGCGAGCCAGTCGCGCATGATGGGCCTGCACTTCTTCATGCCCGCGCATCTCGTGCCGCTGGTCGAGGTGGTGCGCTCGGTGCACACCGACGTGGCGCTCGCCGAAGCCGTCGGCGGAATGATGACCGCGCTGGGCAAGCGGCCGGTGCAGGTGCGCAAGGACGTGATCGGCTTCCTCGGCAACCGCATCCAGGGCGCGCTGATGCGCGAGGCGTTGTGGCTGATCGAAGAGGGCGTCGCCTCGCCGGAGGATGTCGATGCCACGGTGCGGCTGAGCTTCGGCTTCCGCTACGCCGCCGCCGGCCCGATCCTGCAGAAGGAGCATTCGGGCTGGGACACGACCTGCGCCGTGGCCAAGATCATCTGGCCTGATCTCAGCAACGCCGACGGCCCGCCGCCTGTGCTGCAGAAGAACGTCGACGAAGGCCGCATCGGCTTCAAGACCGGCCGCGGCTTCTTCGACTGGACGCCCGAGAAGATCGCCGCCGAGCGCGCCCGCTACGAGCGCGCCCTGTTGAAATGCATGGAGATCTTCAAGGAGGAAGGCGTCATCTGACGCCTTCGATCACGACGACGGCGGAATGAACGCCTGGGAGATCGCCTGGACGGCCGGCAGCTTCTCGCGCCGCGCGGCGTGGCTGGCGCTCCCCGGGAACTGCGCCGGCGGCAGCAGGCCGGGATGCGCCTCGCCGATGAAGCGGAGCGCGCAGGCGACGGCTATGTCGGCATGGCCGATCTTCGCGCCGAACCAGAAATCGCCGGGGCGGCGCGTGCGATCGGACTCCAGCAGGCTCGCCGCGCCCATGACCTGCGTGCGGCAGCGCTCGACGAACAGGGCGGACGTCTGCTGGTGCAGGCGCAGCTCGTAGAACAGGCTCACGGCCTTGTCGGCCATGCCGGTGGCCAGCGCAGCGACCTTCAGCGCCTGGCGCCGCTGCGGCTCGGCGACCGGGAACATGCGCCTGTCGGCCGGCATCAGGCTGTCGAGGTAGTCGAGGATGCTGTGGCTCTCGATCAGCACGTCGCCGTCGTCGAGCACCAGGGTCGGCACGCGGGTCAGCGGGTTGTACGGGCGCAGTTTGTCGGCATCGCCGAAGGTCGACCAAGCACGGTGCTCGAACGGCATGCCGTAGAGCGTCAGCGCGATACCGACGCGACGCACGAAGGGCGAATCGTATTGGCCGATGAGGATCACAGCGTTCGCTCCGCGAAAGGAGGCACTGCTATAGCGCGCGTTGCGCTGCGCGCAAGCCTCCCGTGAGTTGACTCGCCCCCGCCCCGCTGCGAGCGTTTCGACAATATCCAGGGAGGACACGCGATGGCGGGCAGCATCGCCTGGAACGAATCGAGCATCGCCATCGCAGGCGTCAAGCTGCACCTCGCACGCGCCGGCAAGGGCCGACCGCTGCTGGTGCTGCACCACGACACCGGTACCCTGCCGCGATTGCCGTTCTATGACGCGCTGGCCGAACGCTTCGACGTACTGGTGCCGCATCACCCCGGCTACGGCAGGTCGGAGCGGCCGGAGTGGCTGCGCCACCCGCGCGATATCGCCGTCATGTATCGCTGGCTGCTGTCGGAGCTCGACCTCGCCGCGCCCGTGCTTGTGGGGCTGGGTTTCGGCGGCTGGATCGCAGCCGAGATGGCGACGGCATCACCGCGCGATGTCGGCGCGCTGGCGCTGGTCGGCGCGATGGGCGTGAAGCCGCCGCAGGGCGACATCCTCGATCAGGCGCTGCTGAGCTACATGGACTACGTGAAGGCCGGCTTCCACCGGCAGAGCGCGATGGATGCGGTGTACGGCACCGAGCCCAGCACCGACCAGCTCGTCGAGTGGGATGTCTGCCGCGAGATGAGCTTCAGAATCGCCTGGAAGCCCTACATGTACAGCCAGACCCTGCCGCACCTGCTGGGCGGCGTGAAGGCCAAGGCGCTGGTCGTGCACGGCGACGACGATCGCGTCGTGCCGCTGAGCGCCGCCGAGGTCTACGCCAAGGGCTTGCCCAACGCGAAGCTCGAGATCGTCAAAGCCTGTGGTCACTATGTCGAGATGGAGAAGCCCACGGAGCTGGCGGCGCTGGTGACGGCGCTGGCCGGCGGCAACTGAGGGAGACGGCCATGCACCTGATGTACTTCACCGAGCAGCCGATGTCGGCCTACGACTCGAAGAAGGGCCTGGAGTTCGGCGCCACCGCGCTGATGTTCTCCAACAGCAACTTCGATCCGGTCGCCGGCAGCCGCCTCTACAACGAGTATATCGAGCAGTACAAGCTGGCCGAGGCGGTGAACTTCGACGGCATCATGCTGAACGAGCATCACAACGCGCCGTTCTGCATGCAGGCCAAGGCGAACGTCTTCGCCGCCGTGCTGGCCGCGGTCACCGAGCGGGTGAAGATCGTGATGCTCGGCAACCCGCTGCCGCTGGCCGAGAACCCGCTCAGGCTCGCCGAAGAGCTGGCCATGATCGACATGATCTCCAAGGGAAGGCTGGTCTCGGGCTTCGTGCGCGGCGGCGGCCAGGAGCAGCTCGCCACCGGCGTGAACCCCGCCTACAACCGCGAGCGCTTCGAGGAAGCGCACGAGCTGATCGTCAAGGCCTGGACGCAGCCCGGCCCGTTCCGCTTCGAGGGCACCCACTACCAGCACCGCGTGGTCAATCCCTGGGCGGTGCCGCTGCAGAAGCCCTACCCGCGCGTCTGGATCCCCGGCGTGGTGAGCCGCGAGACCATCATCTGGGCAGCCAGGCAGCGCTATCCCTACATCGCGCTCAACACCTCGATCGAGGCGACGAAGAAGATCTGGGAGACCTACGAGCAGGCGGCGCAGGCGGCGGGCTACGCGTCGGGGCCGGAGAACCGCGGCTACCTGCAGCGCGTGCACGTGGCCGAGACCGAGGAGAAGGCGGTCGCCAACGCGCGCCAGTTCATGTGGATGCAGGGCGAGTTCACCGGCCTGGCGCATCCGGTGTGGAGCAGCCCTTCGGGCTATTTCTCGCCGACGCAGCGTCGCAACTTCGTCGAGTTCGCCACCGGGCGCGCCGTCAGCCCGCGCGGCCGGCCCGATTTCCAGCAGCAGCTCGACGACATGCAGATCATCGCCGGCACGCCCAAGACGGTGATCCCCAAGCTGCGCCGCATCCTCGAGGAGACGCGGCCGGGCATCATGGCGCTGTGGGCCAACGACGGCACGGTGAGCCACGCCGACTCCAAGACCTGCATCCGCCTGCTGGGCGAGGAGGTCCTGCCGGCGCTGCGCGAGACCGGCGCCAGGCTGGGACTCAACAGCCCGTTCGACTGCAACGCGCCGGTCGGGATCAAGTACTCCACCGACCTGCGCAAGGCGGCCGCGGCGGCAAGCTAGCGCGAGAACCTACAGCAGGCCGATACCGCCGACGCGGTTGAGCCAGGTCGAGTCGACCGGCTGCTTCAGGCGCCACAGCGAGATGCCGAACTTGCTGTTGAAGTCCTGGACGTGCTCGAAGACGTCGGAGCGCAGCATCTCGTCGTGCACCCGCTTGCAGTCGGGGACCTCGACCGTGTCGTGCAGCGCCATCAGCGCGCCCGGCTTCAGCAGCTCGCGCACCAGGAAGATGTCCTTGCGCAGCCCGCGATAGCTGTGATCGCCGTCGACGAAGGCGAAGTCGATCTGGCCCTTGTAGCGCATCAGCTGCTCGCGCACCCGCACCGAATGCGAATCGTCGATGATCTCGAGCAGGTGCCTCGAGTTCATCGACTGCTTGATCCGTTTCCAGTGATGCGCGTCGGGATGCGCGCCGAGATCGACCGTGATCGTCGTCGCGCAGCCGTAGTAGTCCCTCAGGAACACCGTCTGGCCGCCGCCCGCGACGCCGATATCGAGCGACAGCTCCGCCGGCCTCGCGTGAGTGGCCATATAGGAGACGAAGTCGGCGAACTCCGGCGGATCCTGCTGCAGGTACAGACCGTCCTCACGAACCGGATAGCCGAAATGATCGAGATCGCCGGAGCCCGCGGCGCGGATCGTGTCGATCAATTCCGCGCGGGACGGCAGTGGCTTCAACGTGGGCATGGCTGACAGACCTGAGACTCCCTCGGCGGTACGCGCCCCTTCACGATGGCAGCGGGCTGATATACATGCCTATAGTGATCGCGAAAATACCCCATATGTAACGGAACATCCGCGTGCCAGCGTCAGAATCCCCTCGGCAGCCGCCGCTGTTTTCGGTCCTGTTGCCGAGCCGGAACCGGCTCGCCCTGCTGAAGTTCGCCATCGAATCGATCCTGGCCCAATCGGTCGGCTCCTGGGAGATCGTCGTCTCCGACAATTGCTCGGACGAGGATTATCGCGGCTACCTCGCCCTGCTGGGCAATTCGAGCATCCGCCGCAACCCCAGCATGCGCATTGTCCGCACGCCGCGCCCGGTGCCGGTCACCGACAACTGGAACAACGCGCTGGCGCACGCCACGGGCCGCTACATTCTCATGCTGGGCGACGACGACGCCCTGACGCCGGGCTGCCTCGCCCGGCTGGAAGCCCTGATCGCGCAGCACGACGAGCCCGATGTCATCTTCGCGGCGGCCTATCACTACTGCTATCCCGGCGCCATGCCGGCGGCCAAGCCGGATGGCTATCTCGCGACCGTGGCGCCGCTGCCGATCCTCGAAGGCCGCACGGCGCCGGCCGTCCTGTCGAGCGAGCGCAGCCGCTTCTATGCCGAGCAGGGACTGAAGTTCCGCAACCTGTTCGGCTTCAACAGCCAGTACATGGTGTGGAAGAAGTCCTTCATCGACAGCCTCGCCCATCTCGGCCCGTTCTTCCAGTCGCCCTATCCCGACTACTACTCGTCGCTGGTCACCATGCGGCTGGCGGAGCGCATCGTGGTGGACCCCGAGCCGGCGATGGTGATCGGCATCTCGCCGAAATCCTTCGGCTATTTCTTCGGCACCAACCAGGTGGCGGCGGGCAATGCCATGCTGGGTCTGACCGAAGCCTATGCCGATGCCGTGCGCGGCGTGCTGCCGGGTGCCGCGCATGCGCTCGACCTGCCGGGCGATGCGCATTATCGCAACTGGCTGCTCGCCAATCTCACGGTCCGCAAGAATCTGCCTGACGCGTTCCCGCAGGGCGTCGATCTGCGACGCTATCGGCGGATCCAGATTCTATGGATGGCCCACCACTACCATATCGACCCGCCATCGGATCGCCAGAAGATCACCGAAGCCGTTGCCACGCTGCGTCCGCAGGAGCAGCGCTTCTTCAGCAACCTTTGCGGGCAGTTCGAGCAGGCGAAGACGGCCAATCAGCCGCTGCAGGCGCTGCACGACAAGCTGTTCCAGGCCATGAATATCTACGGTGGTGCGCGCGTGCAGTTCCACGAGCTGGGCAAGCATGCCGACGTGCGCGACGCGCTGATCTGGCTGTCGGTGCGCGGCGCTCCGCTGCTGCGTGCCCTGCAATTCGTCGGGCGCCGGCTACGCGCTCGGGAGCGTCGCGCCGCGCAGCCCGGACGGCACTGGAGCACAAGCCAGTTCTTCGGCGCGCTTCGGTGAGCCCACCCCGTTCCTGACGGATGGCAGCGGCGGAAACTCGAAATCGCGCGGATCGACGGCGGCATCGCCCCAGGTGAAGTAGCGATGAAGCTCGCGGATCGCCGGAGGCATCTCGCGGAACGTCTCGGTCTGGTTGTCGCGGATCAGCAGGGCTTCCTGCGCGCTGGCGCGAAACGTCTTGCTGAGCGGCCAATCGTCGACCGGAAACGCACCCTGGTCGCCGACCAGCAGCAGATCCAGCCCTTCCCTGGCAAGGGTCGCGCTCAAGCCCTCATGCCCGCTCTCGAAATTGTAGCAGTCGACCTTGGTCGGTCCGAGCGACGCGAACCGCATCAGGTGAGCGGTCCTGAGCATGAAGCCGTTGGAGCGCACATGGGGATTGGGAAATCCCGGAAACGGCGGATCGTTGATCAGATCGTCGCGCCGCAGCAGCAGATGTCGTCGGCGAAACGGCTCTTCCTCCAGTCCCCAAAGCCGCAGGCGTCGGCCAAGCCGGCCGAAGCGCGGCACCCGATAGCCATTCTCCAGGGCTTCGATCAGGTACAGGAACTGGTCATGCGTCTCGGGCCGCATGGGCTCGCCCTCGATCAGCTTTCCCATGTACCAGATCCACGTCGCAAGCGTCGCCCGCCGGCTTTCATACGATGCCGTGGCGCCGACCAGCCCCGCGTTCGGCCGGACCGCTGCCTTGTACAGAAGCTCGAGCCAGCCCGGCTTGCTGATCACCGAGAACGTGTTGAGGCAGCAGATCCATTCCGTCTCGACGGCCTTCGCCGTCTGGAGATAGGCGTGGATGTCGTAGCCGACGTCCTTCTGCGTGACGAAGCGAGTGGCGATGGGTTCGAGCAGGGTTCGCACACGCTGCAACTCACTCTCGTCATCGCCCTTCAGGCAGACGATCAGCTCGTGCTCCATGCCGGCCGGGTGATCGACGTAGCTCTGCCGGAATTTCTCGATCGCCTCGGTGCCTTCCGCCGCGCGAGCAAGGTAGACAACACTCAGCGGGGACTTCAAGGAAGGCATACAGGCTTTCCATTGCACGTTGCAACGATCGACGCCGCCTCGCGGCGCATTCGAGTGTAGTTCATGGTGCCGGATTCACAAGGCGGCTTGGCATGTCGTTGCGCACTTGATGCAGAGGCTCCTGTGGACGATGGTGTCGGGCGTCTGCATGAGCATGGACCTGGTCAATGTCGAATGGCGCCGCGCGAAACGTCTGCCCTTATTGCGGCGGAGATGCAGTCATCTCCGTTTCCGCCCCGGATATCAACCGAAAGATAACGCCGGTCGTCTTCCATCAATGGCGATGCACAAAGTGCCAGCTGCGATTCATTGTCGATCCACCGGATAATCTCGGTCAATACTACGACGGCGAGTACAATCATCTTTGGACGACGCTGGAGGACTTGGACAAGATTGCCGTTCCACACGAACACTTCAAAATAGATATCCTCCTGCGGGCGAAGACCTCGGGCAGGCTGCTCGAGATCGGCGCCTCCAACGGCGCGTTCTGCCGGATGGCGCAGCAGGCCGGCTTCGAGGTGCATGCCGTCGAGCTCAACGAGGCCTGCGTGGATTTCATGAACAACACCATGGGAATCCACGCGATCCGGAGCGCCGATCCGGCTTCCGTCCTGCAGGCTTCGACTGAACAGTACGATGCCATCTGCCTGTGGCACACCATCGAGCATCTGCAGGAACCATGGCGCGTGCTGGAGCTGGCGGCCGCGCGGCTCGCGCCCGACGGCGTGCTGCTCATCGCCGCGCCGAACCCCGATGCCTGGCAGGCGCGCGTGCTCGGCGCGCGCTGGCCGCACCACGACATGCCACGGCACCTGTTCCATCTGCCGATCTCCTGGGTTCGTGCGGTGGCGCCGAAGATCGGCCTGGCCGTCGAGGACATCACCACGCGCGACGAGGGCAGCCTGTTCTGGAACCGGTTCACCTGGGCGATGGTGATGCGCGCGTGGGCCAGGACGGATCGCATGCGCATGCGGCTGTGGAACGCCGGGATGTTCGTGGGCCGACTGCTGCAGCCATGGGAAGGACGTCAGGGCGCGGGTGCCGCCTACACGGCGATTCTTCGGCGCCCGCACTAGCGTCCGAAGAGGATGCCGCGCCAGCGCCAATCCGCCCATATCCCGAGCCGCTCGAGCCGACCGGCCCGCTCCGGCATCGCCGCGTCGCCCCACGCCAGCTCCGCCAGCCAGCGGCGCTTGCCGAATGAGCCGGCTGCGTAGTCGAACGTACGGAAGTCGGAGACCGCCAGCGCCTCCTGACCGCCCGAGCGGAAGGTCCGACTGCGGGGCCATTCCTCGACCGGGAAGCGATTGCCATCGCGGTCGACGACGACCGGCTTCAGGCCGCGCGCGTCGAGCTGCCGCGTCAGGCCCTGCGGGCCGGCCTCGAAGACGTTGCCGCTTTCCAGGCTCGACATGTCGCCCGGGTCGAGCGCGAGGAAGCGCCTGCGTTCCATCATGAACGCGTTGGTCCTGATGTGGACGTTGGGAAAGACCGTGGCGCCGGACGTCTCGTAGCTTCCGGTGGCACCGACCACGCCGCAGCCGGGCACGCGATCGAACGCCTCCAGGCACGCGCGCAGCCATGTGCGCGAAAGGATCTCGCTGGTCGACGTGAAGAAGACCAGGACGTCGCAGTCGGTCTTCGCCGCGACGTCGAAGCTCATGAAGAACTGGAACACGCTTTCCGGATATCGGTGCTCGTGCACGCCGCCGTGCCAGCCGCGCTCCAGGGTGTCGAGCATGGGATTGCGCCGGCCTTCGGCGTAGCCCTTGGCCTGCCAGTGGATCTCCGCGGCAAGGCCGTCCGCGGCACCGATCACCGAGCGCGCGAATCGGCGCGCGAAACGCGCGGGATTCACCGCGCGATCGAGATAGACCAGACCAAGCTTAGTCATGCGCCGGCTGCGCCGTCGTTGCCTCGCGGGCGGCGGCCCTGGCGCGCAAGGCCTGTTTCAGGCGCCAGCGGGCGAACTCGATGTTCAGCCCGATCACGCGCGTGCGCAGGCGAAAGCGCTGTCGCGGCGTGAAGCCGGTGGCCGACAGTCGCTCGGTGAAGCGCCAGAACTTCCACAACGGCAGCACGTAGTCGATCACGCTGCGATGGTAGTAGCGGAACAAATTGCGCGAGCTCATGCCGCGGCTGCCGAGGATCAGCTCGCCACCCTCGGCCTGCACGATCTTGCCCAGCTTCAGCAGTTCCAGGACGACCGACCAGTCCGACGCCAGGTACTCCTCCTCGCGCAGCGCCTGGTTGCGCATCAGCGCCTCGCGCCGGAACAGCGAATAGTAGCGGCCATTGGCGTGCCAGAAGCCGAAGAATGCCAGCACGCGCTGCGCCGGATCGTCGTGCTCGATCGGCCCGTCGCCCATCCGGTTGCGCTCGAACGTGCCGTTGTCGAAGCGCGTCCGGCAATTCGCGGCGATCACATCGGGACGGCTCCGCAGCACCGCCACGGTGTGCGTGAGGAAGTCGGGCGAGCGCACGTCGTCGGCCGCCGCCCACATGAAGAGCGGCGCGCGCGCCTGGTCGAGCACGAAGCGGAAATTGACGGTCGCGCCGCGATTGCTCGGCTGGCGCACGAAACGGATGCGGCCGTCCTGACGGGCGAAGCCCTCGCAGATCTCGGCCGAGCGGTCGGTCGAAGCATTGTCGGAGATGATCAGCTCGAAGTCGCGGAAGTCCTGCGCCAGGATCGCGCCGATCGTCGCCGGCAGATATTCCTCGGCGTTGTAGACCGGCATGCCGATGCTGACGGCAGGCACATCGCCCGTCACAGCATCAGGTCCAGCGCAGCTTGCACGGACACTTGCGGACTCCAGCCCAGGGCGCGCAATCGCGTGGTGTCACCATACAGCGACACCGGCTCGCCGGCACGCAGGGCGTACAGGCGCCGCAGCGGCTCGGCGTCCCTCTGTAGCGCGCGTGCGAGATGATCGACCATGTCGGCGATCCGCGTCGGCTTGCCTGCGCCGATATTGAACGCACCCGTCGCATCCGACAGCGCCAGCGTCGCCAGCGCTTCACCCACGTCGCCGACGTGAAGGAAGTCGCGCGACGCCGCGCCGCCGATGGCGAAGGGCTCGCGTTCACCGCGCAGCGCGGCGATCACCGACGGGATCAGCCGGCCCGGCGGCTCGCCCTTGCCGATCGGAATGAACAGCCGCGCCCAGGCGAAGGACACGCCGTGCGCCGAGCAGACCGCGGCCATCGCCTGGTTCGCCTGGTGCTTGGACGTGCCATAGAGCGTCGCCGCGCGCAGCGGCGTGGAATCCTCGACGCAGCGGGTGTCCTGCGCCCACTCGTACTCGGCGCAGGTACCGACGCCGACGATGCGCCGGCCGCCGGCGCGGCAGAAGGCCCCGGCGAGCCTTTCACTGGCCGTGACCCACTGCGTGTTGACCGGCGCGTTCCAGAACTTGCCGTGCTCGGCGTACCAGGCGACATGGACCAGCACGTCGGCGGCGGCATGCTTCATCGCGTCGTCGAGCGGTGCCTCGCCCAGCAGGTCGATCTGCACATCGCAATCCGGGCGGCGTCCCGCCGTGACGACATCGACGCCGCGCCGCTTCAGGCTGTCGACGACCGGCCGGCCGACGAATCCCGTGGCGCCGGTTACGAGGGCGCGCAAGCGCGTCCTCCCTCGCCCCACACCGTGAGCGCGGGTACCGCGGTGACCAGCTGGCCGCCCCACGCGCGGACATAGGCGAGCTGCGCCTCGAGCTCGGTGCGCAAGTTCCACGGCAGGACCAGTACGCGATCGGGCCGGTCGGCGCGCAGATGGTCCTCCGACACGATGGGAATGCGGCTGCCCGGCAGGAATCTCCCCTGCTTGCCCGGGCTGCGATCGACGACGTAGCGCACGAGATCGGACCGCACGCCGGCGAAGTTCAGCAGCGTATTGCCCTTCGCCGCCGCGCCATAGGCGGCGACCTTCAGCCCGGCGCGCTTGGCCTCGATAAGCCAGGCCAGCAGCCCGTCCTTGACGCGTTCGGCCGCCGGCTGAAGCGTTTCGTAATAGGCGCGGGTGGCGACACCCTCCGCCTGTTCCTGCCGCAGGATGGCGTCGACCGATGCCTCGACCCTGCGCTTGCCGTCGGCGCGGCGCTGGGCGAAGACGCGCAGGCTGCCGCCATGCGTCGGCAGACGCTCGACGTCGAAGATGCCGAGCCCGTTGCGCTCGAAGATCGTCGCGACGGCGGTCAGCGACAGGTACGAGTAGTGCTCGTGGTAGATCGTGTCGAACTGGACGCCGCGCATCAGCTCCGACAGGTGCGGGAACTCGAAGGTCGCCACGCCATCGGGCTTCAGGATCGTCGCGAAGCCGCTGACGAAGTCGTTGATGTCGGGGACGTGTGCCAGGACGTTGTTGGCGGCGATGATGCTGGCGGCGCGATACTGTCCGAGCAATTGCCGCGCGGTGTCGTTGCCGAAGAACATCTCGGCGATGTCCAGCCCCTTGGCGCGCGCCGCGTTCGCCGTCGCCGCGGTCGGCTCGACGCCCAGGCAGGGAATGCCGCGCTCCCTGTAGTACTGCAGCAGATAGCCGTCATTGGCGGCGACCTCGATCGCGAAGTCGTTCGCGCCCAGGCTGAAGCGCTCGGTCATCGCCCCGACATAGGCCTTGGCGTGCGCCAGCCAGGAGGCGGAGGTCGAGCTGAAATAGGCGTAATCGGCGCTGAACAGGGTCTCGCGCGCGGCGTAGTCCTCGGTCTGCACCAGCCAGCAGCGCTCGCACACCAGCACGCGCAGCGGATACCACAGCTCCGGCATCGCCAGCTGCTCGGCCGTCACATAGGCGTTGGAGGGCGGCGCCGTGCCCAGGTCGATCAGCTTCAGCGACAGCGGCGCGTCGCAATGGCGGCAGCGATTCATACGTCGATTCCAAGGAAGCCGTCGTCGAGCCTGGGGTGCGCCGCATCGCGCGCCGACATCTCGCTGATCGGCAGGGGCCAGGCGATGCCCACGCGCGGCTCCAGCGCGGAGATCGCCCCCTCGGCCGCCGCGTCGTATGGCGCCGAATGCAGGTAGAGCAGCGCGGCGTCGCGCTTCAGGGTCTGCAGCCCGTGCGCGCAGCCCTCGGGCACGAGCATGGACGCATCCTCATCCGCCGACAGCGTGTGGCCGAACCAGCGCAGGAAGCTCGGCGAGCCGCGCCGCAGATCGACGACGACATCGAACACCGCGCCCTGCACGCAGGTCACCAGCTTCATCTCCGCCATCG
The DNA here is from genome assembly GCA_964398335.1 of uncultured Rhizobiaceae bacterium. GTDB lineage: Bacteria > Pseudomonadota > Alphaproteobacteria > Reyranellales > Reyranellaceae > JAFAZJ01. The sequence goes on along the minus strand of CAYNOF010000688.1, from coordinate 1,092 downwards.
GTGCGTGCTGGAAGTGCATGCCGCGCACCACGCCGACCTGGGCGGTCAGCGTGCGGTTGATCTGTGCCACCGGCTTCACCCAGCCGGCCGCGCCGAGCTCCTCGCTGCAGAACAGCCGCTCGAGGAAGCCGCGCGCATCGCCCAGCCGCTTGCGGCGCACCAGCTTCACGCCCGCGATCGGCGTGTCCTCGATCGTGAAGCGGCCGCTCATCGCTGCGCGCCGAAGGCGGCGATGTCGGCGAGGCACAGCGACAGCGCCTCTCCGCCATGCGCCAGCTTCTGGTACCAGTGCATCGTGCGGCGCACCGATTCCTCGAGGCCCCAGCGCGGCGCAAAGCCTAGCCGCTCGCGCGCCTTGGCCGATTCGACCATCAGCTTGCCCGCCTCGTGCATGCCAGGCGATGTCTTGCCCGCGACGATCTCGCCGCCGCCATAGGCCTCGCGCGCCAGCTCGAGCACCGTGCCGACCGTGGCCGTCTGATGCGTCGCCGGTCCGAAATTCCACGGCCCGGCGAGCGCGGGATCGCGCCACAGCGCCTCGGTGAGCTGCATGTAGCCGTAAAGCGCGTCGAGCACGTGCTGCCAGGGCCGATGGGCGCCGGGATGGCGCACGCCCAGCGGCGCGCCCGCCTGCCAGGCGCGGATCGCATCGGGCAGCAGCCGATCCTTCGACCAGTCGCCGCCGCCGATGACGTTGCCGGCGCGCGCCGTCGCCACGGCCGTCTTCGAGCCCTGGAAGAACGAATGCCAGTAAGCGTTGGTGACGATTTCCGCCGCCGCCTTGCTGGCGCTGTAGGGATCGCGGCCACCCAGCGCGTCGTCCTCGCGATAGGGATAGACCCACTCGGCGTTGCGATAGACCTTGTCGCTGGTGACGACGACGGCGACACGCGCACCGGGCAGCGTGCGCAGCGTTTCCAGCACGTTGACCGTGCCCATCACGTTGGTGCTGAAGGTCTCGACCGGCTGTTCGTAACTGCTGCGCACCAGCGGCTGCGCGGCGAGGTGCAGCACGATCTCGGGATCGAAGGCGCGCGCGATGCGATCGAGCGCCTGCGCGTCGCGGATGTCGCAGATGTGGCTCTCGATCAG
>CAYNOF010000687.1:0-3168 GCA_964398335.1 uncultured Rhizobiaceae bacterium | reverse complement strand
CGACTCGCTTGAAACCTTGGGGAGCTTAAATCCGCGCGACTACCCGTATCTAGGGGGCGCCCAGTCGGAACGTGTGTGCCGACGGATCGGGGACCGGAGAGCCCTGATCCGTCAGCGGGGAGCGAAGGTCATGTCACAGCGACAGATGATCGCCCGGTCACGGCGGCAGCGCGTGCGCTCCGTCGCTGCGCCGGTGGTTAGCCGGGCGCAGACGCCCGCGATCCATCACGGCGGGCGCGGCGCGTTGCTCTGCGGCACGGCTTTCGCGGCGTTGGTCGCCTGCGGCCTGTTCGCCTTCAATGGCCACGCGCTGGCGCAGAACCCGTCGCAGCTGCCGACGGGTGGCGTGGTGACGGGCGGCAGCGCGACGATCACGCAGAGCGGCACCAGCCAGCTGACGATCAACCAGACGACCGACCGCGGTGTGATCGACTGGCGCTCGTTCAGCATCGGCCAGGGCAGCCGGGTCGACTTCATCCAGCCGGGCCGCGGCTCGGTGACGCTGAACCGGGTGACCGGCCCGGACCCCTCGATCATCGCCGGCCAGCTCAACGCCAACGGCCAGCTCGTGCTGATCAACCAGGCCGGGGTGATGTTCGCCGGCGGCGCGCAGGTCAACGTCGAGTCGCTGATCGCCAGCACGGCCAACGTGGCCAACCCGCAGGCCTTCATGGCCGGGGGCAAGATCGCCTTCGACCAGGCGGGCGCCAATCCCAACGCGCGCATCGTCAACGACGGCACGATCACGGTGCGCGACGGCGGTCTGGTGGCGCTGCTGGGTCCGTCGGCGGCCAACAACGGGGTGATCAACGCGCGGCTGGGCCGGGTGACGGTGGGCGGCTACGAGACGTTCACGGTCGACCTCAACGGCGACGGTCTGGTGAACTTCGCGGTGGGCAATGCGGTGTCGCAGACGCCGCGCGATGCCGACGGCAAGGCGCTGGCGCTGGCGAGCAACACGGGCACGATCAACGCCGATGGCGGCCAGGTTGCGATCACGGCGGCGGCGGCGCGCGCGGTGGTCGACGGCGTGGTCAACGTGCAGGGCCAGATCAACGCGCGCAGCGTGACCGACGAAGGCGGGGTGATCGTCTTCGGCGGCGGCGAGAGCACGCAGGTGAATGTCGGCGGCACGATCGACGTGTCGGGGTCGGGGGCGACGCAGAAGGGCGGCACGGTCACGGTGACGGCGTCGAAGGTGACGGTGCAGTCGACGGCGCGGATCAACGCCAATGGCGGTGCGGGCGGCGGCACGGTGCTGGTGGGCGGCGGCAGGCAGGGCCAGGGTCCGATCGCCAACGCGAAGGCGACGACGGTGGCGGCGGGCGCGGTGATCACGGCGGATGCCACCAGCAAGGGCAACGGCGGCACGGTCGTCGTCTGGGCCGACAACACCACGGTGTTCGGCGGCACGATCTCGGCCAAGGGCGCCGGCGAAGGCGGCAATGGCGGCTTCGCCGAGGTGTCGGGCAAGGTCTATCTCAGCTTCGACGGCATGGTCGACCTGCGCGCGGCGGGCGGCATCACCGGTACGCTGCTGCTGGATCCCAGCGACATCACGATCAGCAACAGCAACGACAACAACACCGCTCAAAGCGGTACCGACCCGGTCACGATCACCGGCACCGCGAATACCTCGAACATCAAGACGTCGACGATCGAGACCCTCCTGCTGACGTCGAACGTCATCGTCGATGCGGCCGGTGGTGGTGGCGCCGGCACCGGCTCGATCACTGTCAGCGACAACATCGTCGCCGCCTCGACGAATACGCTGACCTTCAACGCGCTGACCGACATCACATTGAACGCGACGGTCACGAATACCGGCGGCGCAATCTCCTTCATCTCGACGACCGGCCAGCTGGCCGGAGCAGGTGGAGCGGTCAATGCCACCACCGTGTCATTCGCGATGGGCGGCAAGGTCACGCTGACCAACACCAACAACACGTTTGCCAACGTCAGCGGCACTTCGGGCGGCGCGATCTCGCTCGTCAGCGACACGGCGTTGACCATCGGCGCGGCAGGCCTGAACGCCGGCGCGGCGTAGAGTGTATCGGTGACCACGCTCAACGCCAGCATGGTGGTGAGCGGCACCGTGTCCGGTACGGGCGTGACCCTGACCTCGGGCAAGAATCTCAGCGGCACGGCCGCGATCAGCGGCGGCACCGGCGCAGTGTCGCTGAAAGCTTCAGGCATCAGCGGCATCAATCTGCTCGGCGCAATCACCGGCACCAGCCTGACGGTCGAATCGGCCAACGCCGGCGTGACGCTGAGCAGCACCGACAACGTCTTCAACTCGTTCACCGCCGCGGCCGCGATCGGCGGTGCGGTCACCGTCGTGCACAAGGGCTCGTTGACGGTCAACGCGCTCGACGTCGGCAGCAACGCGATACAGTTTACGACCAACACCGGCGGCGACATCACGCTGGCCGGCGACGCCGTTGCCGCGGATTTCAACCTCACGGCGGCCGGCGCGGTGGCGGTCAACGCCAAGATCACGGTCGCCGGCGGCGCCGTGGTGCTGAACGGCGCCTCGATCTCTCAGACCGCGGCCGGCGTGATCAGCGCCGACAGCCTGGGAATCGTCTCCACCGGCACCGTCGACTTGAGCCAGGCGGCCAGTTCGATCGCGACGCTTGCCGGCTCCGCCGGCAATCTCGCCTTCCTCGAAGCCGACGGCTTCTCGATCGGCACGGTCGGCGCCAACAACGGCCTGACGATCACCACCTCGCTGCAGCTGCAGGCCGGCGGCACGATCAGCCAGAGCAAGGCGATCAGCGCCGCCTCGGCGGCGGTGCGCACGACCGCCGGCAACGTCAACCTCACCGGCGCGACCAACAGCCTGACCACCTTCGCGGCGAACGCCGCGGGGGCCGTGGCGCTTCTGGAAGCCAACGACGTGCAGGTCGGTCAGGTCGCCGGGGTCGGCGCGTTCGCGGCGCTCAGCGGCATCACCGCCACGACAGGCGTGTCGATCCGCACGCTGGCCGGTTCGGTCACCCAGAGCAATGTCGGCGTGATCACCGCCGGCAGCGCCGGTCTCGCCGTCTCGGTCACCGGCGGCAACATCGCGCTCGACACGGCCACCAACGCCACCAGCCTGATCGCCTTCAGCAGCCCCGGCACGGCCTCCTATGCGTCGAGCACCGGCATCGTCGTCGGCCAGGT
>CAYNOF010000686.1:0-1717 GCA_964398335.1 uncultured Rhizobiaceae bacterium | reverse complement strand
CGCGCTACGAGCTGGAGGTGCTGGCCAAGAGCGACCTCATGCGACGGCGCGACGCGCGCAAGGCCTGCATGGAACTCGAGCTCTTGCTGCAGGCCTCCGGCGTCGCCACCTCGGCGCAGGACAGCCGGCGCCGGGCGCGCGACTTCTCGCTCGTCTTCAACACCCACGCGGACGCCGGCACGGATCGGTGGAAGGCCCTGGCCGCCCGGCTGCGGCTCCTCCTGGTCGGGCCGCGCCTCGGGGCCAAGGGCGCCGCCGCCCAGGCAACCCTGCGCTTCGCCCATCATCGCAGCCTCCTGGCCTTCGAAACCGACATCGCCGAGGCGGAAGGGTTGAATTGACATTTTGGGGTTATTACCCCAATATTCCGGCCGGAGCCCACAGCCGATCGGCATAATCCGATGTGTGGTCAAGCAACCCGATCCATAATATGGTGTTCTAACACCATAATTCGGCTTGTCGCCCAAGGAGCGAGCCATGGCCAAGCAAGTGATCGACGCCGGTCCCAGGCGGGATTCCGAGGCTGGCTGGAAGATGCGCGGCGCGCTCCTGCGTCTGGATGCGGCCGCCTTCGATGGCTTCACGGCGGAGCGGCTGGGCGAGGAGGCCGATGTCAGCCTCGAGACGGCGCGCGGCTTCCTCAAGGAAGGCAGGTTCACGCAGGCGGCGGAAGCGGCACAGGACGCTTCGCCGCGGTCGGCGGGACGTCCGCCCAAGCTGTACCGGCTGAGCGATGCCGGCCGCCGGACCTTGACGGGCTACACCGCGGAGGCGCGTCGCGACATGGCCGGCGCGCCATCGGCACAGGATTGGCTCGCGCCGCTGGAGCTCCTGGAGGAGACCCTGAACGATCTCCGCGAGGGTGCGGGCACCGACAGGCAGCGGCAGAACCGGCTCAGGCGCGCACGACTGGAGCTGGCGGGTTGCCAGGCGGACCTGCGTGCGCTGGAAGCTGAAAAAGGGCGCGAGACCGACGCCAGGCGCTACAGGTTTCGGCTGCAGAACGCCGAGGCCCTCCTGAAGGGAGTCGAGCCGCCTCCGGTTGCGACGCAGCGCGCCGAGCCTGGCCGGCCGGTCGACAGGCTCGTGCCGCAGCATGCGCCCGACCCGGTCGCGGTCTTTGTCGGACGCTTCGGCTCGTGGCTGAAAGGCATGGCGCCGCAGACTCTCGAGCCCGTGCTGCTGTTCTTCGACGGCGTCAGGGCCGCGAAGGACCCGCTCGCCGATTCGATCAGCGACGCCTATCTCGGGCAGGGCATGCCCGTGGCGCGCTTCGATGTCGCCAACATGCCGTCGGAGAAGCGGCAGGGGCTCTATTCCGAGCTGAGCTACATGCGCGCGGCGACGCCCCTGGCGATCTGCGACGTGATCATGACGGTCGACGGCCGCGAGCCGATGGCCCAGGACCTGGCGCACGAGTTCCGCGATCTGCGGATGCCGCACACCCGATCCGTCGCCAGCGTGCAGGGGGCGATCATCGGCGATCCCGACTCCGTGCCTCTGCATATCGCCATCGAGCCCGGGGACATCGTCCACGTCCACGATATCGAGGCGATCCGCGAGGAATATCTGCGGCGGTGCGCCTCGATGATATCCGGTCTGGCGCCGGCATCCGACAAGCGGCGGCTGCGCTTCGCCCGGCAATGCACGGCGGCGCTGTCTGCCCTGGCGGCGGTCGAGGTGGAGGATTGGGTCAAGACCGATCCCTCCGCGGGGT
>CAYNOF010000685.1:0-9112 GCA_964398335.1 uncultured Rhizobiaceae bacterium | reverse complement strand
CGTCGGCGACTGTGGTGCCCGGCTGTTCATCACCTCGAAGGCGCTGGAGGCGACCGCCGGCGAACTGCGGCCGCTGCTCTACCTCAGCGTCCTGCTCGGCACGGCATCGACCGCCTCGTTCCTGCTGCTGAGCGACGAGCTCAGCGCGGCGCTGGTCAATTTCGGCTTCGGCGTTTCCTCGATGATCGCCACCATCGCCACGCTCACCCTCGCCGCGCGGCATTGCCCGACCGGGGCGGAAGGCTTTGCGTTCGCCGGGCTGATGTCCGTCTCGAACCTGGCCGAGATCTTCTCGATCAATACAGGCGCCTGGCTCTACGACCATGTCTTCGACAGCCACCTGGCACCGCTGATCGTCGTTTCCGCCGCAGCGACCGCCGCGATTGCCCTCCTCGTCCCCCTGATCCGCCTCGACGGACAAGGCGATGATCGCCTGATGGCAGCAGGGTAATCACCGCGGACGACCCTATGGCGGCCGCGTTTCGCACGCTGGCTGCCGTGCCTTGAGCGAGCGCGCCGCGGCGTGCTTTGTTGGCGAGCCCCTGCGTTTGGAGACCTGCGTTGCATCCGTACATCCATGCCCGGCGCACGCCCGACAAGCCGGCCTACATCATGGCCGGCAGCGGCGAGGTCGTGACCTATCGCCAGCTCGACGAGCGCTCGAACCGCATCGCGCACATGCTCCGGGCGCGCGGACTGAAGCCGGGCGATCACATCGCGCTGCAGCTGGAGAACAGCCCACGCTTCTACGAGATCGGGTGGGGCGCGCAGCGTTCGGGTCTGGACTACCCCCCGGTCTGCTCGCGGCTGCCCGCGCCGGAGGTCGACTACATCGTCGGCGACTGTGGTGCCCGGCTGTTCATCACCTCGAAGGCGCTGGAGGCGACCGCCGGCGAACTGCGGCCGCTGCTCAAGGGCGTGGGCACGCGGCTGATGATCGATGGGGCGATCGAGGGTTACGAATTGTTCGAGGATGCCGTGGCGCAGTATCCGGCGACGCCGATCGCCGACGAGGTCGCGGGCCAGGACATGCTCTATTCGTCGGGCACGACCGGCCGGCCCAAGGGCGTGATGACGCCGCTGCTGCTCGACAAGATCGACGCGGTGAGCCCGCTGCTGCAGCTCAGCAGCGCGCGCTACGGCATCGACGAGAACACGGTCTACCTGTCGCCGGCGCCGCTCTATCACGCGGCGCCGTTGCGCTTCAACATGACGGTGATGCGGCTGGGCGGCACCAGCGTGATCATGGAGCATTTCGACGCCGAGGAATTCCTCAGGCTCGTCCCGAAGCACAGGATCACGCATACGCAAGTCGTGCCGACCATGTTCGTGCGCATGCTGAAGCTGCCTGAAACGGTGCGCGCGAAGTACGACATGTCCTCGCTGCGCTGCGTGATCCACGCCGCCGCGCCGTGCCCGATTCCGGTGAAGGAAGCGATGATCGCGTGGTGGGGGCCGATCATCTGGGAATACTACGGCGGCACCGAAGGCAACGGGCTCACCATGGCCAATGCGCAGGAGTGGCTGGCGCACAAGGGCACGGTGGGCAAGGCGGTGGTCGGCAAGCTGAAGATCGTCGGCGATGACGGCGAGGAGCTGCCGGTGGGCGAGCCGGGCACGGTGTACTTCGCCGAGGGCCGCGAGTTCGTCTATCACAACGACCCGAAGAAGACCGCCGAGTCGCGCCATCCCAAGGGTTGGACCACGCTCGGCGATGTCGGCTACGTCGACGCCGACGGCTTCCTGCATCTCACCGACCGCAAGGCCTTCATGATCATCTCCGGCGGCGTGAACATCTACCCGCAGGAGGCCGAGAACACCTTGATCAACCACCCGAAAGTGGTCGACGTCGCGGTGTTCGGCGTGCCCAACGAGGATTTCGGCGAAGAGGTGAAAGCCGTGGTGCAGCCGCGTGACATGCGCGAGGCCGGCCCGGCGCTGGCCGAGGAGCTGATCGCCTATTGCCGCCAGCACCTGTCGCCGATCAAGTGTCCGCGCACGGTGGATTTCGAGGCCGAGCTGCCGCGCCATCCCACCGGCAAGCTCTACAAGCGCCTGCTGCGCGACCGCTACTGGCAGGGCCGGCAGAGCCGGATCGTCTGATCCCCGACCTCACCCTGAGGAGCGCCGCAGGCGCGTCTCGAAGGGCGGGCAACCCATGCGGCGTTCGTTGCCCATGCTTCGAGACAGCCGCTGCGCGGCCTCCTCAGCATGAGGTTGTGGTTCACGCGGCGGAGCTTCGCGTCGCCAGAGTCGCCGGATGCGGTGGGCGCGACAGACCGAGATGGTCGCGCAGGGTCGTGCCCTCGTAGTCCTTCCGGAACAGGCCGCGCTCTTGGAGGATCGGCACGACCTGGTCGACGAAGCGCCCGAAGGGCTGCGGCGAGTAGGGCGTCATGATCGCGAAGCCGTCGCAGGCGCCGCTTCTGAACCACGACTCCAGATCGTCGGCGATCTGCGTCGGCGTGCCCATCAGCACGCGGTGGCCCGAGCTGACGGCGGCGTAGTCGCGCAGCTGGCGGATGGTGAGGTTGCGGCGTTTGGCGATCGACTGCAGCACGCGCGCGTGGCCCTGCATCATCGTCGAGGGCGGCAGCTCGGGCACCGGGCCGTCGATGTCGTACTGGTTCATGTCGGCGCCGAGGCGGTCCGACAGCACGCGCATGGCGGCGACGGGCTCGACCATCGAGCCGAGCTTCGCGATGATGTCCTGCGCCTCCTGCTCGGTGTCGCCGACGATGGTCGAGACGCCCAGCAGGATGCGGATCGCATCGCGCGGCCGGCCGGCGGCCTGGCACAGATCGCGCAGCTTGTTGGAGAAGGCGATCGCGTCCTCCTGGAAGGACTGCGTGGCGAAGACCACCTCGGCCGTGGCGGCTGCGAGCTCCAGCCCGCGATCCGAGGCGCCGGCCTGGAAGATCACCGGATAGCCCTGCGGCGGCCGCGTGGCGTTGAGCGGGCCCTTGACCGAGTAGTATTTCCCGACGTGGTTCAGCGTGTGCAGCTTGCGCGAGTCCATGAACACGCCGGTGTTCTTGTCGGCGACCAGCGCGTCGTCCTCCCAGCTGTCCCACAGGCCCTTGACGACCTGGATGTACTCCTCGGCCATGGCGTAGCGCTCGGCGTGCGGCGGGTGCTTGTCGCGCGAGAAGTTCGGCGCGGCGTCGGGGCTCGAGCCGGTGACCACGTTCCAGCCGATGCGGCCCTGGCTGAGATGGTCGAGCGAGGCGAAGAAGCGCGCGACGTTGTAGGGCTCGGAGTAGGTGGTCGAGACGGTGGCGACGAGGCCGACGCGATCGGTCAAGGTCGACAGGGCGCCCAGCAGGGTGAGCGGCTCGAAGCGCACGATGAAGCCGGGCGCGGCGTCGGCGCCGGTGTTCACCGCGTCGGCGAAGAAGACGAAGTCGAACTTGCCGCGCTCGGCCGTGCGCACCGCCTGGGCGATCACCTCGAGCTTCTCCTTGGTCGAGTGCGCGCCCGGCATGCGCCAGCCGGCGACGTGACCGCCGACACCGTGCGACAGCGAACCCAGATGCATCAGCTTCGTCATCGTACTCACTCCTGCGCGACGGCTACCGCCGGCGCGTGCTCCTCCAGCGACTTCGCGAGGAAGCGCCGCGTGCGCGGATCCTGCGGCCGCGAGAGCACCTCGCGCGCCGGTCCCGATTCGATGATCACGCCGTCGGCCATGACCGCGGCGACGTCGCCGACCTGGCGCGCGAAGCCGATCTCGTGGGTGACGACGATCATGGTCATGCCGGCCCCGGCCAGCCCGCGCATGACGTCGAGCACCTCGTCGGTGAGGTGCGGGTCGAGCGCCGAGGTCGGCTCGTCGAACAGCATCAGCTTGGGCTGCATGGCGAGCGCGCGGGCGATGGCGATGCGCTGCTGCTGGCCGCCCGAGAGGTGGCGGGGATAGGCCTTGGCCTTGTCCTTCAGGCCGACGCGCTCGAGCAGGTCGTGGGCGCGCTGCGTGGCGACCGTACGGCTTTCGCCGCGCACGCGCATCGGCGCGCCGATGATGTTGTCGAGCACCGACATGTGCGGGAACAGGTTGAAGTTCTGGAACACCATGCCGATGTCGGCGCGCTGGCCGGCGACCTCGCGCTCGGACATGCGCACGAAGCTCTCGCCGCGCTGGTGACAGCCGACGGCGACGCCGTCGAGATAGATCATGCCGCGATCGGGCATCTCGATGGCGTTGATGCAGCGCAAGAGCGTGCTCTTGCCGGCGCCCGAGGGGCCGAGCAGGCAGACCACCTTGCCGTGCGCGACCGAGAAATCGACGCCCTTGAGCACGACGTTGTGGCCGCGCTTCTTCCAGACGTTCGACATGCGCACCAGCGGCTCGGTCATGTCGTCAGGCCTGCAACGGGGCGTGCACTTCCTGCCAGCCCTTCAGGTAATGCCGCTCGATGAAGTACTGCCCGACCGAGAGCAGGCTGACCATGATCAGGTACCACAGCGCCGCGACGATCAGCAGCGGCATGGTCTCGAAGGTGCGGCTGTAGATCGTCTCGACCGAATGCATCAGCTCGTGCAGCGCCACGACTGACGCGATCGAGGTGAATTTCAGCGCACTGATCAGCTGGTTGCCGGTCGGCGGCACGATCGCCTTCATCGCCTGCGGCAGCACGATGACGCGGAAGGTCTGCCACGGCCGGTGGCCCAGCGCCTTCGACGCCTCGGTCTGCCCGGCATCGACCGACAGCAGCCCGGCGCGAATGATCTCGGCCATGTAGGCGGCCTCGTTGAGGCCGAGGCCGAGCAGCGCGGCGGTGAAGGAGGAGATCGCCACCGTGGCCGAGATCTCGGCGATCTTCGGCCCGTCGAAGGGGATGCCGAGCTGGAGCTGCGGAAACAGGGCGGCGAGGTTGTACCAGAACACCAGCTGCACCAGGACAGGCGTGCCGCGGAAGAACCAGACGAAGCCGTGGGCGCAGAAATTCAGGAACGGATCGCGCGACATGCGCATCAGGGCGATGACGATGCCGACGACCACGCCGATCAGCATCACCAGCACGGTGAGCTGGATGGTCATGCTGATGCCGCGCAGCACCGTGCGGTCGAGCATGTACTTGCCGACGATGTCCCACTGGAAGCCTTTGTTGGTGATCACCTGGTAGGCGACCCACACCAGGAAGATCGCGACGGCGATCAGGGCGACGAAGCGGCCATAGCGCGGCGGATCGATGATACGCTCCGCCGCGGAATCGGCACCCGGCCAGGCCTGCCTGCTGTCCATCGGCTAGTCGCCGGCCTTGCGGACTTCCTCGATCGACACGGCCGAGTTCTCGACCGCGAACTCCTTGAGGATCGCCTTGTACGAGCCGTCCTCGATCGCGCTCACGAGTGCCAGCGAGATCGCCTTGCGCATGGCGGCGTTGCCCTTCTCCAGGGCGATGCCGGCGGGCTGGCGCTCGACGTTGGGCACGTCGCCCGGCACCAGCTCGACCTTCTTGTTGATGCGCGAGATGTAGACGCCCTGCGGTGCGGCGGTGAGGAAGGCGTCGCCGCGGCCGTTGGAGATCGCCAGCAGCGACTCGGCGCTGCTCGGATAGAGCTGCTGCACGATCGGCTTGTCGCCCTTCTTGGTGCAGGCCTCCGTGAGCTGGTTGAGCTGGCGCACCTGCACGCTGCCCTGGGTGACGACGAAGGTCATGCCGCAGAGATTGGCGACGTCCTTCACCGTCTTGCCGGCGGGCACCAGCAGCACGCTGGTGCTCTGGAAATAGGGGATCATGTCGACCACGGCGAGCCGCTCGGGCGACATCGAGAGCTGGTCGACGCCGACATGGAAGCGGCCCGACTGCACGCCGGGGATGATGGCGGGGAACTTCAGGTCCTCGAAGGCCGGCTTCAGGCCGAGCTTGGCCGAGATCACCTTCATCAGGCTGATGTCGATGCCGACCGCCTCGTCCTTCTCGTTGCGATAGGCGAAGGGCGCCCATTGCAGCGCCGTGGCGATGTTCAGCGTGCCGCCATCGCGCACCTTGCCCGGCAGCGCCGCGCGCGCCGGCTCGGCGACCGACTGCGCCGCGGCGTGTCCCGCCGCCAGCCCCAACAGCAACAGCGCGCCGAGCGATCCGTTGCGCAGCGTCTTGATCATCGTCATGTCCCGTCCCCTTCGATTACGTCGTAGTCGACACACCCCTGCGTCACGTCCACACCGCGCCCAGCAGGTTCTCGCGCAAGGTCTTGCCGGTGTAGTGCGTCCTGAACAGCCCGCGGCGTTGCAATTCTGGCACCACCATGCGGCAGAACTGCTCGATCATCCCGGGGAAATATGTCGGCGCGACGATGAAGCCGTCGCAGGCGCCCGATTCGAAGATCGCCTGCAGATGGTCGGCGACCTGCGAGGGCGTGCCGACGATCTCGGCATTCTTGTCTTCCTTCACCGCCTCGGCCATCGACAGCTTCTGTTCCTTCATCGCCTGGTGGATGCGGTCTTCCGCACCCTGGATGCCCTGGTTGCCCTGCAGCGCGGCGAGGCTCCTGGCGTCCTGGATCTTGTCGACATCGACGCCGAGGCTGCCCGACACGCGCGCCGCCCAGGTCTCGGGCTTGACCAGGCTCTTCAGATAGGCCGCGCGCTCGCGCGCGATCGACTCGGTCTCGCCCAGCACGAAGGTGCTGGCCTGCAGGATGGCGCATTGCTCGGGCGTGCGGCCGAACTTCGCCATGCGGCTCTTCACGTCGGCGTAGAATTGGTGCAGCGCCGGCAGGCTGCGCTGGTCGGTGAAGATCGCCTCGGCCCAGCGCGCGGCGAAATCGCGGCCGCGATCGGAGCTGCCGGCCTGCATCAGGAACGGCCGTCCCTGCGGGCTGCGCGGATTGGGCAGCGGCCCGCGCGTGCGCACCCAGCGGCCCTCGTAGTCGACGTAGTGGACCTTCGAGGCGTCGGTGAAGACGCCATCCTCCTTGTCGAGCACGAAGGCGTCGGCGTCCCAGCTGTTCCACAGCGCGCAGCACGCTTCGAGCACCTCGTCGGCGCGATCGTAGCGCTCCTCGCGCGGCGGCAGGGTGCTGCCGGTGTTGCGCGCCTCGAGCTCGGCGGCCGAGGTGACGATGTTCCAGGCGACGCGACCGCCGCTCATCACATCCATCGAGCCCAGCCAGCGGGCGAGGTGATAGGCATTGTGGAAGGTGGTCGACAGCGTGATGCCCAGCCCGAGATGGCGCGTCGCCGCCGCCATGACCGGCAGCACGACCATGGGATCGAGGTAGCTGATCTGCCCGCCGTTGCGGACATAGGTCTCGAAGCTGCCGCCGTAGATGTCGTAGATGCCGATCAGGTCGGCGAAGAAGCAGCCGTCGAAGCAGGCGTCTTCCAAGGTGCGCGCGTACTGGGCGTAGCGGTCGGGCCTGAGGAAGTCGCCCAGCACCGATTCCGGATGACGCCAGCCGCCCATGTGCCGCGCCGTGGGACCGGTCTTGGAATACGCAACAAGATGCATCTGACGTTTACTCACGAGACCGGAACCCCTCCTTCCGTCTGCTGTCAGAGCATGAACAATGCCGACATTATTGTTCGTGTACGAACGGTTGTCGACACACTCATCCGCTGAAACTCGCATGCCGGATACGCTCGATCGCTGTGCGGTGCCGCGCGCGCGCTCGTTGAAGCCGGCCTTGGCAAGGCAGTAATGGTAGCGGGAAGCCAGGAGAGGAATTCGCCATGAAGGCAGCAGTCGTCGGCAACAACGGCGTCGAGATCCAGGACGTGCCCAAGCCCGAGCCGAAGGCGGACGAGGTGCTGATCAAGGTGCGCGCCGCCAGCCTCAACCGCGCCGATCTCGGCATCGCCGCCGGCACGCGGCACGGCTCGATCGGCGGCGTCGGCGCGCGCATGGGCCTGGAATGCGCCGGCGAGGTCGAGGCGGTGGGCAGCGCCGTGAAGGGCATCAAGGCGGGCGATCGGGTGATGGGCTCGGCGGCCGGCGGCTACGCCGAGTACGCCGTCACCGATGCCGGCCGCGTCAGCCGCATCCCCGCCAACACCATGACCTTCGAGCAGGCCGCCTGCTATCCGGTGGCGCTGCAGACCATGCACAACGCGGTGATCACCGCCGGGCGCATGAAGAAGGGCGAGAGCGTGCTGATCCAGGGCGCCAGCTCCGGAGTCGGCCTGATGGGCATGCAGATCGCCAAGCTGATGGGCGCCTCGGTGGTCATGGGCACCTCGACGAACGAAGGCCGCCGCGCGCGGCTGAAGGAATACGGCTGCGACGTCGCCATCGACACCACCGACGCGCAATGGCCGGAGAAGGTCAAGCAGGCGACCGGCGGCAAGGGAGTCGACCTGATCGTCGACCAGGTCTCGGGCGGCGTCGCCAACCAGAACATGGAGGCCTGCGCCATCCTCGGCCGCATCGTCAATGTCGGCCGGCTGGGCGGCAACAAGGGCGAATTCAACTTCGACCTGCACGCGCTCAAGCGCATCGACTACATCGGCGTGACCTTCCGCACCCGCTCGCCCGAGGAGGTGCGCGAGATCGTCAAGCTGATGCGCGCCGATCTGTGGGAGGCGGTCGAGGCCGGCAAGCTCACTTTGCCGATCGACAAGACCTTCCCGCTGGCCAAGGTCACCGACGCGCTGGCGATGATGAAGGCCAACCAGCACTTCGGCAAAATCGTGCTGACGGTGTGATGCCATGACCGTGAAGCTCTACGCCCTGACCTGCGGCCATCTCACCGGCAGCCTGAAGCACCTGATGGAAGGCGGCGAAGGCGACGTGCGCCTGCCGATCCCGAGCTACCTCATCGAGCATCCCAAGGGACTGGCGTTGTACGACAGCGGCATGCACCCGCAATGCCAGACGGCGCCGGCTGCACGCGTCGGCGAGCGCCTCGCCGGCATCTTCAAGTTCGAGTACGCGCCCGGTGAAGAGGTCTCGGCCAAGCTCGAGGCGATGGATCGTGATCCCGGGCGCATCGACTACCTGATCAACTCGCACCTGCATTTCGATCACGCCGGCGGCAACGAGCTGATCCCCAACGCCAGCCTGGTGGTCCAGCGCGCCGAGTTCGAGGTGGGCCGCGACGCCGAGCAGGCGCAGCGCTACGGCTTCAATCCGAGCGAGGTCAATGCCGGCCACCCGGTGATCGCGCC
>CAYNOF010000684.1:0-2609 GCA_964398335.1 uncultured Rhizobiaceae bacterium | reverse complement strand
GGCGGTTCGGCCCGGTACCCACCATGATCGAGCGCGACGACGACATCCCGCCCTACGGCGATCTTGTCGCGGAGCTCGATTGCGCGCGCCGCATCGCCCAGGCGGCGCTGATGACATCGGAGAAGGCGGCGTGAGCGCGCTCGCTGCCCTGCAGGCCGAATTCGCCGCCTGGATGCGCGGCGCCCCGGAAACGGCCGGCGCCTTGCGCGCGCGCGTGCTCGACACCGGGAAGGCCGATCGCGACACGCTGCTGGCGGTTTATCGCGACGCCTATGCCTTGCGCCTGATCGAGGCGCTGACCACGGACTTTCCCGGCCTGCTGGCGATGGCCGGACCGGCCGATTTCGACCTGATGGCGCGTGCCTACATCGCGGCGCATCCCTCGACGCATCCTTCGGTGCGCTGGTTCGGTCGCCATCTCGCCGACTTCCTGGCGCGCACGCCGCCGTTCTCCGCGACGCCGGCGGCGGCCGACATGGCGCGCTTCGAATGGGCGCTGGGCGAGGCCTTCGATGCGGCCGACGCCGAGCCGCTGACATTCGCGCAACTTGCCGCTGCGCCAGCCGAGGCATGGGAGTCGTTGCGCCTGTCGTTTGTGCCGTCGCTGCGGCGCGTAACGCTGAGGCATCGGGCGCCGCAGGCCTTCCAGCGTCGGGACGCCGTCGCTCCGGGCGAGCTGGAGGCGCCGGCGGAAGAGGCCGCCGTCGACTGGCTCATCTGGAGGCCGGCGGCCGATGCCGATGCGCAGTTCCGCTCGATGACGAGCGACGAGGCCTCTGCGCTCGACGCCATGCGCGGCGGCGCACGCTTTCCGGTGATGTGCGCGGTGCTGGCCGAGCACGCCGGCTCGCCGCAAGCCGCCGCCGAACGCGCCGCGGGCCTGTTGCGCGCCTGGCTCGAGGCCGGGTTGATCGACGACGCGGCGTGGGACTGAGGAGCGCCGGCCGACGGCCGCCGCTCATACCCACGTGCTCAGCACCGTCTCGGCATTGGTTACCTCGATCTGCGAGGTGAAGCGCTTGTCGTAGAGCTCGCGCAGGCAGTCGTGGAACCGGTCGTTGCTGCTGCAGATCGCGTCACTGGGGATGAAGACGAAGAAGCCCAGATCGATCGCGGCCATGACGGTGGCGAGCACGCAGACATCGGTCTCGCCGCCCGAGATCACCAACGAGTCGTAGTGGCCTTCGGCCAGGATGCGGCGCAGATAGGTCTGCCGGAACGCGGAGTAGAAACGCTTGTTGACGATGCGTGCCGGCGGCACGTAGCGCTGCAGCGGCTCGACCAGGCCCAGCAGGGCGCGGTCCATGCGATCGAGCGTCATCTCTTCCCAGCGCTCGTAGTAGGCGCGCCACGCGCCGGGCACGTCCTCGGGCGAGGCGGGCGGAATGAAGCGGGTGAAGATCGTGCGGTCGGGGTGGCGCTGCGTCAGCTCGACGGCATGCGGCACGACCTGCTCCATCCACGGCATGCACCACGGCGACTCCTCGGCGAACATGCGCTGCAAGTCGACGCACAGATGCGCGGTGCGGGGACCGGGAATGCGATTCACTGATCGTCCTCGAATGTGGCGACAGTGAGCTAACGAGCGGCAACGTGCGGAGTTGCGCCCGAGGCAATATCCGCAGGGGAACATCCCTCTCGCACGAGGCGTTAGGTCGGCGCGGCGGACGCGTCCCCTTTTTTGTCCGCCGGAGGAGGGAAATCATGGCCAACCAGAACAACCCCAACCAGAACCAGCAGGACCGCAATCGCTCGCAGGAGCAGCAGGAAAGCCAGCGCCAGCGCGAGCAGCAGCAGCACCAGCAGCGCAATCCGGACAAGAACAAGTCGGGTCAGCGTCAGGACAAGACGCAGCAGAACAGCGACGACGACATGATGGAGGAGTGACTTCCTCCCGTGTTTCCGGCGCCTGCGACTGAGGCAGCCGGAGATGGCCGGCGGACGGCGCGCTGATTGTCGCAGGCGCCGCCCTGCCGGCCGTCGATCGACTCCCGTTTCCGGCAGGGGCGGCGCACCGGGCGCCGTTGCGCATCATGAGTTTGCTTGAGCGTCTTACCCGGCGCGGTGTCCTCGAGGTCGCCGCGCTCCTGGCGGCGGCAGGCGGTGTCGCCCGCGCCCGGCCGGCACCGGCCCGTACACCGAACACGCCGCCGGGGCGGCCCATGCTGGCATCGATGCCGATCGAGCTGACGGTCAATGGCACAAGGCACGATCTGCTGGTCGATCCCCGCACGAGCCTGCTCGATGTTCTGCGCGAGAACCTCGCCCTGAGCGGCACCAAGAAGGGCTGCGACCATGGCCAGTGCGGTGCCTGCACGGTGCTGGTCAACGGCTCGCGGCGCAACGCCTGCATGTCGCTGGCGGTGGCGCGCGACGGCGACGAGATCGTCACCATCGAAGGCCTGGCGCAGGGCGAGACGCTGCACGACATGCAGAGCGCCTTCGTGCGCCAGGACGCCTTCCAGTGCGGCTATTGCACGCCGGGCCAGATCTGTTCGGCCATCGGCATGCTGAGCGAGGTGAAGAACGGCATGCCGTCGGCGGTGAGCGGCGACCTGCGCGCGGCGCCGGCGCTCAGCGCGGAGGAGATCCGCGAGCGCATGAGCGGC
>CAYNOF010000683.1:0-10129 GCA_964398335.1 uncultured Rhizobiaceae bacterium | reverse complement strand
TCGCCGTCGCGCTGGCCATGGGCGCCGGCGCCGTGATCGCCGCCGGCCGCAACCAGCAGGCGCTCGACAGGCTGGCGCGCCGCTACGGCGCGCGGCTGCGCGCGGTGCGCATGCAGGGCGACGAGGCCGGCGACCGCGCGCGCATCCTCGAGGCCGCGCCCGGTCCGATCGACTGCGTGCTCGACCTGCTGCCGCCGGCCGCGACGCCGGCGCAGGTGCGTGCGGCGGTCACGACGGTGCGGCCCAACGGGCGCATCGCGCTGATGGGCGGTGTCGGCATGAATGGCGGCCCGGGTGTCGAGCTCTCCTACTCGTGGATCATGCGCAACAACATCACCATCGTCGGCCAGTGGATGTATCCGCCCGACGCCGCGATTCGCATGGCAGGCATGATCCGCGCCGGGCTGGTGAGCCTGGACGATTTCGAGATCGCCGAATTTCCGCTGGCGCGCGTGAACGAAGCGGTGGCGCATGCCGCCGCGCATGCCGGGCCGTTCCAGATGACGGTGCTGCGCCCCTGAGGCGCCGAGCCTCCGCGCTCTTTGACAGGCAGCGAAGCCGAAAAATAGATTGGCTGCCTGGAAAGAAGCGCGGAGGGAACGGGTGCGCAGCATCGATCAGGCCGACGAGGCACAGCTGCTGGCGACGATCGACAAATGGGTCGACCGCGAGGTGGCGCCGCGCGTGAAGGAGTTCGACCACGCCGACCGCTGGCCGGCCGAGCTGGTCGAGCAGATGAAGGAGCTCGGCCTGTTCGGCGCCACGGTCAGCCCGGACTATGGCGGGCTCGGCCTGCCGGCGACGACCTACGCCAAGATCGTGATGCGCATCTCCTCGGTGTGGATGGCGCTCACCGGCATCTTCAACTCGCACCTGATGCTGGCGCTGGCGGTCGAGAAGTTCGGCACCGAGCCGCAGCGCCGCTACTGGCTGCCGAAATTCGCCAGCGGCGAGATCCGCGGCGGGCTGGCGCTGACCGAGCCCAATGCCGGCACCGACCTGCAGGCGATCCGCATGACCGCCCGCCGCGACCGCGGCGACTACGTCATCAACGGCACCAAGACCTGGATCAGCAACGGCATCGAGGGCTCGTGCTTCGCCCTGCTGGTGAAGACCAACGCCGAGGCCAGCCCGCGCTACACCGGCATGAGCCTGTTCATCGCGCCCAAGGGGCCGGGCTTCACCGTCGGCCGCAAGCTGGAGAAGCTCGGCTACAAGTCGATCGACTCGGGCGAGCTGATCTTCCAGGACTACCGCATCCCGGCCGACCACCTGATCGGCGAGGTCGAGGGCCGCGGCTTCACCCAGGTCGCCGGCGGGCTGGAGCTCGGCCGCATCAACGTCGCGGCGCGCGGCGTCGGCATCGCCGAGGGTGCGCTGAAGCTCGCCACCGACTACGCGCAGATCCGCCAGACCTTCGGCAAGCCGATCATCGAGCACCAGGCGATCGCGCTGAAGATCGGCGAGATGGCCACGCGGGCGCGTGCCGCGCGGCTGCTGACGCTCGACGCCGCCGGTGCCTTCGATCGCGGCGAGCGCTGCGACATGGAGGCGGGCATGGCCAAGTACTTCGCCTCCGAGGCGGCGCTGGAGAACAGCACCGAGTCGATGCGCATCCACGGCGCCTACGGCTACTCCAAGGAATACGACATCGAGCGGCTCTATCGCGACGCGCCGCTGACCTGCATCGGCGAGGGCACCAACGAGATGCAGCGTCTGATCATCGCCCGCCAGTGGGCGCGCCGGACCGCCACGATATGAACGCCAAGCCCCTCGCCGGCGTGCGCGTGCTGACCCTGGAGCAGTTCGGCGCCGGACCCTACGGCACGATGTTCCTGGCCGAGCTCGGCGCCGAGGTGATCAAGATCGAGCCGCCCGAGGGCGATCCGTCGCGCCAGGTCGGCCCGCACAAGCTCGGCAAGGACGACAGCCAGTACTTCCAGGCCTGGAACCTCGGCAAGAAGAGCGTGACCCTGGACATCAAGAGCGCCGAGGGCCGCCGCCGGTTCGAGGCGCTGGTGAAGACCGCGGATTGCGTGGTGAACAACCTGCGCGGCACGCAACCGGCGAAGCTCGGCATCGACTACGCCGCGCTGAAGCATCTCAAGCCCGCGATCGTCTGCCTGCACATCTCGGCCTATGGCCGCTCGGGCGAGCGCGCCGACTGGCCGGGCTACGACTTCCTGATGCAGGCCGAGGCCGGGCTGATGGAGCTCACCGGCGATCCCGAGGGTGCGCCGACGCGCGTCGGCGTGTCGCTGATCGACAGCATGAGCGGACTGACCGGCACCGTCGGCCTGCTGGCCTGCCTGCTGCGGGCGCGCAGCACGGGGCAGGGCTGCGATGTCGAGACCTGCCTGTTCGACGTCGCGCTGCACCAGCTCACCTATCCCGGCACCTGGTACCTCAACGAGGGCGATGTCTCGCCGCGCGTGCCGCGCAGCGCGCATCTGGCGCTGGCGCCGGTGCAGACCTTCCCCACCAGGGACGGCTGGATCTTCGTCATGTGCATGACGCAGAAATTCTGGCTGTCGCTGGTCGAGGTGATGGGACGCCAGGATCTGCTGAAGGATCCGCGTTTCGCCGATCCCAATACCCGCGCCGTCAATCGCGCGGCGCTTACCGAAGCGCTCGATCCCGTGTTCCGGACGCGCACGACGGCGCAATGGCTGTCGCTATTCAACGGCCTGCTGCCGGCGGCGCCGGTCCATCGCCTCGACCAGGCGCTCGACAGTCCGTTCGTGCGCAGGTCAGGCATGGTCTCGGACGTGCCGCATCCGGCCAAGGGCCGCCTGCGCGTGATCGCCAACCCGCTGCGCATCGATGGCGAGCGACCGGCGCAGGCTGCGTGCTCGCCGCTCGGCGCCGACACCATCACGTATATCGGGTGACCGACATGAAGCTCGAAGGCATCAAGGTCCTCGACCTGTCGTGGTTCCTGCCGGGACCGTATCTCACGACCGCGCTGGCCGATCACGGCGCCACGGTGATCAAGGTCGAGCCGCCGGGCGAGGGCGATCCCGGCCGCCACATCCGGCCGCCCGACCAGCGCACCTCGGTGTTCTTCCGCAACACGGCGCGCGGCAAGAGGAGCGTGGTGATCGACCTGAAGAGCGGGCCGGGCCGGGCCGATCTGTTCCGCCTCGCCTGCGAGGCCGACGTGCTGGTCGAGTCGTTCCGCCCCGGCGTCGCGGCGCGCTTCGGCGTCGGCTACGAGGCGGTGAAGGCGAAGAATCCCGGCATCGTCTATTGCTCGATCTCCGCCTTCGGCCAGGACAGCGCCTATCCCGGCCGCGCCGCGCACGACCTCGCGCTCGAGGCGATGACCGGCGTGCTGAGCATCACGCTGGGCGACGACGGCCGGCCGGCGATCCCCGGCATCCCCGCCGCCGACGTGATGAGCGGCCTGCACGGCCTGGCCGGCGTGCTCATGGCGCTGCTGCGGCGCGTGAGCACCGGCAAGGGCGACTACATCGACGTCTCGATGCACGAGGCGCTGATGGCGTCCTGCGCCAACGTGGTCGGCGCGCCGTTCACCGACGGCACGCAGCCCGACGTGAAGAACCAGCGCACGACCGGCGGCTCGGCCTTCTATCGCCTCTACGACACGTCGGATGGCCGGCAGCTCGTGCTCGCCGGCCAGGAGATGAAGTTCGTGCAGAACCTGCTGGGTGCGCTGGGCCGGCCCGATTTCGCGCCGCTCTGCGAATGGCCGGGTGCGCACCAGAGGCCGGTGATGGAATTCCTCGAGGCGACGTTCCGCTCCCGGCCGCTGAAGCACTGGATGGAATACCTGGCGACGCTCGACGTCTGCTACGGTCCGGTCAACACGCTGCCCGAGGCGATCGAGGACGCGAACCTGAAGAAGCGCGGCATGATCGTGAGCGACGAGGCAGGCCGCAAGCATTTCGCGCCCGTGGTGCGCTTCAAGGACGAGCCCTCGCAGCCGCTCTACCGCGAGCCGCTGCTGGGCGAGCATGGAGGGAAGGGATGGTCGTGACGTCCAAGCAGGTCGGCGCCAATCGCTACCGCGAGCAGTTCGGCCGCTACTACGAGGATTTCCAGCCGGGCGACGTCTACGAGCACCGCCCCGGCCGCACCATCACCGAGAGCGACAACACCTGGTTCACCCTGCTGACGATGAACCAGCATCCGCTGCATTTCGACAAGGCCTATGCCGCGAAGTCGGAGTTCGGCAAGCCTGTCGTCAACTCGTGCCTGACGCTGTCGATCGTCGCCGGCATGAGCGTGAGCGACGTCAGCCAGAAGGCGATCGGCAATCTCGGCTGGACCGACATCAAGCTCACCCGGCCGGTCTTCGTCGGCGACACGATCTATGCCGAGTCCGAGGTGCTCGACAAACGCGAATCGGCGAAGCGGCCGACGCAGGGCGTGGTCAGCGTGCGCACCATCGGCAAGAAGGCCGACGGCACCGTCTTCATGACCTTCGAGCGCACCATCCTGGTGCCCAAGCGCGGGCACGCGGTCGACGACAAGGCGGATTACTGACGATGCGGATCGCCGTCATGCAGTTCTCGCACGAGACGGTGACGTTCCTGAAGAACGACACCACGGTCGAGGATTTCGTCTATCCCGGCTCGCCGATGCGCGACGAGGCGCTGCTGTCGCACGATCCCAGGGGGTACATGGGCGGCTTCGTGAAGGTCGCGCGCGAGCACGCCGACGTCGAGCTGGTCGGCATCGAGTCGCCGGGCTGGCCGCGCACCGGCACCGGCTCGGGCTGGGTGACCGAGGAGGCGTTCGAGCGCTTCACCGGCCGCATGGTCGAGGCGCTGAAGACAAGCGGGCCGTTCGACGGCGCCTATCTCTGCATCCACGGCGCGATGGGCGCGCGCGGCATTCCGCGACCCGAGGCCGAGCTGGCGAAACGCGTGCGCGCGGTGATCGGGCCCCGGGCGTTCATCGCCGCGACCTTCGATCCGCACGCCAACGAGGACGAGGAATTCCTGCGCCACGCCGACATGGCGTTCTGCGTGAAGTACTTCCCGCATTACGACATGCACCTGCAGGGCGAGCGCGCGGCGCGCATGCTGGTGCGCGCGATCCGCGGCGACTACAAGCCGGCCACGGCGACGCTGAAGGTGCCGATCATCACCGCCACGGTGCTGCAATGGACCGGCGCCTCGCCGTGGATGGACCTGGTGCAGCGCGCGCTGACCTGGGAGGCGCGCGAGCCCGACGTCTACGTGAACTTCATGTTCGGCTTTCCCTTCGCCGACGTGCCCGATGTCGGCATCACGGTGCAGGTGCTGACCAACGGCAAGCCTGACCTGGCGAAGAGGATCGCCGACGACATGGCGCAGGCGGTGTGGCGGCAGCGCAAGGCGCTGGTCAACGCCGCCAAGGTGCACCTGATTCCCGACGGCGTGGCGCTCGCCAGGCAGGCGCTGGCGCGCGGCGAGACGCCCATCGTGCTGGCCGACCACAGCGACCGCTCGGGCTACGCGACGTGGCTGTTGAAGGAGATCATCGCGCAGGATCTGCACGATGTCCTCATCGCCACGGTCGCGGACGCGCAGGCGGCCGACGCGCTGCAGAGCATGAAGCCGGGCGATTCGTTCGACCGCGCGATCGGTGGCCGCGTCGATGAATCGGCGGGCGAGCCGGTGCGCATATCGGGCACGGTGCGTGTCGTCTCGCCACACGGCGGCGCGATCGAGTTCGGGCGCGGCAACCTGCTGGTGGTCAGCCGCTATCTGGCGCAGGTCACCGAACCGTCGCAGATCACCGGCTTCGGCATCGATATCGCGCGCTTCAAGGTCTTCGCCATCAAGTCGCGCGTTCACTTCAGGCGCGGCTTCGACGACAGCGGCTTCGCCAGGACCATCCTCCTGGTCGAGCCGACCGAGCCGTTTCTCGGCACGGTCCGGCTCGAGGCGTTGCCCTACAGGAATGTCGACCTCAAGCACTTCTATCCTTACGCCGATCTGACGTTCCCCTGAGTCATCGAGCCGTCGCTTGATTGGCACGCGCTTCGCAGGCAGCGTGCGGCGCAAACGACGAAGGAGTACGCAGATGGGGATCACGCGATGGATGCCGGCGCTGGCTGCCGGCGCGCTGGCGCTTGGGCTGTCGTGGACGGCGAACGCGAATGCCGTGGCCGAATACTGCCAGGTGAGCCTGAAGAACGACGCGGCGGCGAAGGACTTTCCCGATGTCGCCAAGTTCTGCGGCTGCATCGGCGAGAAGGTGCCCGACACGGATCTCGAGGTCACCGTCGCCGTCATGAAGGCGTCGGACGCCGCCCGCGCCAAGGGCGCGCCGCTCGATCCGGCAACCTTGCCGCCGGATCAGGCGAAGGCGCTGGCGTCGCTCAGGACGATCGTCCCGTCCTGCCTGCAGGCCGCCGCGCCGGCGCCCGCTTCGCCGACCCCGCCGCCGCCCGCGGCCGGCAAGATGGGCGGCATGGCGGCGTGGAGCCAGCTCGTCGGCAATACCGTGGCCGGCCAGATCGACGGCAAGGACTTCGCCGAGTTCTACATGGCCGACGGCACGGTGAAGACCATGCAGGAGAGCGAGCTGATCACCGGCAAATGGGCGGTCGAGGGCGAGCAGGTGTGCTTCGTCTACCCGAAAGAGGACAAGGCCTGCTTCACCATCGAGGTGGCCGGCGACGACGTCTCCTTCACCGACAAGTCCGGCACCGCCATCCGCCTGAAGATCCTGAAGGGCAATCCGAAGAATCTGTAGCCCTCTACGCCGCGAGCAGGGCGGCGAGGCGGTCGTAGTTCATCTGCATGCCGGTCGTCATGCCGGAGTTCAACACGCCGTCGCGCACGTCCCTGCTCGGGTAGCGGATGGTGATGGTGAGGGTGGTCGTGCCGCCGGCGTCGCTGAGCGTCTGCGAGACCAGCGCCTCGCCCGGATACCAGGGCTGGTCGAATTTCTCGGTCGCCACCAGCTTCTCCGGCACCACCGCTTCGGTGATGGTGCCGCCCAGGCCCATCGTCGTGCCGTTCTCGCCGTTGCGCCAGGCGAAGCGATACGGCGTGCCGGCCTTCGGCTCGATCGCGCACTCCGTCATCGTCCAGCCCGGCGGGCCGAGCAGCCAGCGCCTGATGGTGTCGGGCGTGCTGATGGCGGCGAACACCCTGGCGCGTGGCGCGTCGAAGCTGCGCGCGATCGCCAGCTCGTTGTCCGACGGCGTGCTCAGCGTGATGGTGCTCATGGAACGCTCCTTTGATTAACTCAAAAGTTAAATAAAGGAGTGCCCGTCGTCAAGCCGCTTTCCGTCCGGCGCCCATCAGCAGCAGCACCAGCGATCCGACGATCAGGATGTTGAGCAGGTTGAAGCCGATACCGCTGCCGAAAGCCGGCTTGTAGTAGCCGTAGTGATCGTAGAGCCGGCCGGCGAACCAGTTGCCGAAGGCCATGCCGGCCTGTGCCGTCGACAAGGTCAGCGGGATGCGCCAGGAGGCCTGCGCGGCGGAGAAGAGATCGCGCACGGCGACGGAATAGGCCGGGATGATGCCGGCGAAGCCCAGGCCGAAGGCGGCGGCGACGAAGAACAGGCTGGCCTCGTCCTGGGTCATCAGGAAGCCGCTGATGAAGAGAGCCTGGGACATCGAGCCGAACAGCACGGTGCGCAGCCCGCCGATGCGGTCGGCGAGAAAGCCCCAGAGCTGGCGCGAGACGAAGGCGGCGGCGAGCATCACGGAGAGCATCGCGGCACCGCGCGTGGCGACGATGCCGATGTCGCTGCAGAAGGCCACGAGATGCGCCTGCGGGATCGACATCGGCACGCAGCAGCAGAAGCCGGCGACGCAGAGGATCGTCTGCGCGACGTTGGGATGCAGGCCGGCGACGCGATAGTCGTTGGCGCCGCCCGCGCGCGCGGCATGCGGCGCGGCGGCGGGCGGCAGCGGCCTGAGCAGGAAGGAGGCCGGCAGGATCACGGCGGCGACGATCGCGGCGTAGCCCAGCATCACGGGCTGCCAGCCCCAGGTGGAGATGCCGCGCTCGAACAGCGAGGGCCAGACGATGCCGGCGATGTACTGGCCCGAGGAGATCAGCGCGATCGCCGTGCCGCGCCGCCGCTCGAACCAGCGGCTGACATGGACCAGCAGCGGCGCGTAGATCGCGCCGTTGCCCAGCAGGCCCAGCATCAGCCCGTGGCCGACATAGAGCGCCCAGATCGGCCCGAGCGAGGAAAGCGCCAGGCCGCAGGCCACCATCACGGCGCCGAACACCAGGGTGACACGCACGCCGACCTTGTCGGCCACGTAGCCCATGACGATGCCGCCGACCGCGGTGCCGAACCAGGCCAGCGAGCCGGCGAGCGACACGACCGAACGGTCGGTGTGCAGCGCGTCCTGGATCGGCTTCAGGCCGACCACGATCAGCAGCGGCGAGCCGAAGGAGATCGACAACATGCCGAGCACGATCCACGCCGTGCGCCACGCGGCGGGACCGTCGATGCCTTCGGGTTTGCTGATGATGCTCGTCACGCGGACTGCGCGTCTCTTTCCCCCCAGTTGCACCGGAGGGTAGACACGACTAGGCCACGCCCGCAACCTTGGCGCGCTGTCGCACCAGGGCCAGCACGGTGTCGCAGATCGGCGTCGGCAGGCCGGTGATGCGGCCCATCTCGACCACGGCGCCGAGCAGCGCCTCGATCTCCATCGGCTTGCCGGCCTCGAGGTCCTGCAGCATCGAGGTCTTGTGCGCACCGACCTCGTTGGCGCCCTCGATGCGCTTGTCGACGTCGATGGCGAACCGGATGCCGGTCTTCTCGGCCACCGCCTGCGCCTCGACCATCATGGCGCGGATCACCGCGCGCGTGCCGGGATCCGAGGTGATCAGGTCGAGCGTCGCGTGGGTCAGCGCCGAGACCGGATTGAGCGAGAGGTTGCCCCACAGCTTGATCCAGATCTCGTCGCGGATGCGCGGCCGCACCGGGGCGCGCAGGCCCGCCTTGATCATCGCCTGCGACAGCGCGGCGATGCGCTCGCTCCTGGAGCCGTCCGGCTCGCCCAGCGTGAAGCGGTTGGAGTAGGTGTGCTCGATCACGCCCGGCGCGGTGATCGTGGCGGCCGGATAGACGATGCAGCCGATGGCGCGGCGCGGATGCAGCCGCTCCCACAGCGAGCCGTCGGGATCGACGCTCTTCAGCCGCAGATCGTCGTACTCGCCGCCATGCTTGTAGAAGTACCACCACGGCACGCCGTTCATCGCCGTGACGATGGCGGTGTCGGGGCCCAGCAGCTTCTCGATCTGCGGCAGCGCCGCCGTCAGGCCGTGCGCCTTCAGGCTGACCACGACGTAGTCCTGCGGACCGGCGGCGGCGGGATCGTCGGTGCACGGCACCTTCACGACATGCGTCTGGCCCTCGGAGATCAGGGTCAGCCCGTTGGCCTTCATCGCCGCGAGGTGCGGCCCGCGCGCGAAGAACGTCACGTCGGTGCCGGCCATCGCCATCTTCGCGCCGAGATAGCCGCCGATCGCGCCGGCGCCGAAGATCAGCACGCGCATGTCAGGCGCCCAGCCCGAGCTTCTCCGCCAGGCCGATACGCTGCAGCTTGCCGGTCGCGCCCTTGGGGATCTCCCGCAGGAACACGACCTTCCGCGGCACCTTGAAGTCGGCGAGCTTCTTCGCCGCGAAGTCGCGGATCTCGCGCTCGGTGGCGCTCTGGCCCTCGCGCAGCACGATGGCGGCGGCGACCTCCTCGCCGAGCTTGTCGTGCGGCATGGCGAAGGTCACGACCTGGGCCACGGCGGGGTGGTCCATGATGGTCTCGTCGACCTCCAGCGGGCTCACCTTCTCGCCGCCGCGGTTGATCAGCTCCTTCAGCCGGCCGGTGATGCGCAGGTAGCCTTCCTCGTCCATGGTTCCCTGATCGCCGGTGCGGAACCAGCCGTTGGTGAACGCGCTGGCGTTGGCCGCCGGATTGGCCTCGTAGCCGGCGGTGACGTTGGGGCCCTTGATCACGATCTCGCCCAGCCCGCCGCGCGGCAGGATGTTGCCCTCGGGATCCATGATCGCCACCTCCGGCCCGGCGGCGATGCCGACCGCGCCGGGCTTGTGCGGCTGCGGCGGCAGCGGGTTGGACGCCATCTGGTGCGCCGCCTCGGTCATGCCATAGGCCTCGATGACCGGCGTGGCAAAGAT
>CAYNOF010000682.1:0-3418 GCA_964398335.1 uncultured Rhizobiaceae bacterium | reverse complement strand
CTCGCCATGGTCGTGAACATGGTCATGGTGTTCGCCGGCATGTCGGTGCTCGGCGCCTCGCTCACCCTGCCCGGCATCGCCGGCCTGGTGCTGACCGTGGGCATGGCCGTGGATTCCAACGTGCTGATCTACGAACGCGTGCGCGAGGAACAGGCGGCGGGACGGCCGGCGCTGTCGGCGCTGGTCGCCGGTTACGAACGCGCGCTGTCGGCGATCATCGACGCCAACCTCACCACGTTGATCGCCGGCGTGCTGATGTTCGGCTTCGGCAGCGGCCCGATCCGCGGCTTCGCCACCACGCTGTCGCTCGGCCTGGTGACGTCGATGTTCAGCTCGACGATCTTCACCCGCATGGTGCTGGGCTGGTGGCTGCGCGCCTATCGTCCGCGCGAACTGGTGATCTGAGGCCGCCATGTTGTGGAAGCCACTGCGCCTGATCCCGATCAAGACCAACTTCGACTTCCTCGGCATGCGCATCAGCGCGCTAGTGCTGTCGACGGCTATCAACATCGCCTCGATCGTCCTGGTCTTCACCGTCGGCTTCAATTTCGGCATCGACTTCCTGGGCGGCATCGCCGTCGAGGCGCGCTCGACCAAGGGACCGGCCGATCTCGCCGCGGTCCGCGCCAGCACCGCGACCCTGGGTATCGGCGAGGTGTCGCTGCAGGAGTTCGGCAACAGCGAGACCGTGCTGGTGCGCGTGCAGCGCCAGGATGCCGGCCCGACCTGCGTCGCCAATGCTGGCAAGGTGCTGAGCGCGGCGCTGGGCGCCGGCTGGAGCATGAAGCCGGCCACCGGCGGGCTGGGCGGCGAGATCGAGGTCGCCGCGCCGCAGCCCTTCAACGACGAGCGCCGCGTGGCGGTGGCGCGCGCCATCGGCGTCAACGACGCCCAGGTGGTGCGCGGCAGCGGTCCCTCGACGCGCGTGACGATGACGCCGGAGCAGCAGGCGGAATGGTGCCAGCAGGTGGCGATCCGCCTGGTCAGCGCCGCGCTGGGCGAGCACTACGACATCCGCCGCACCGAATCGGTGGGCCCCAAGATCGGCGCCGAGCTGATGCGCACCGGCATCATCTCCGTGGTGCTGACCATGCTGGGCATCGCCGCCTATGTCTGGTTCCGCTACGAATGGCAGTTCGCCGTCGGCGCGCTGGTGGCGCTGACGCATGACGTGCTGACCACGGCCGGCTTCTTCGTCATCACCCAGCTCGAGTTCAACCTCACGGCGCTGGCCGCGCTGCTGACCATCGCCGGCTACTCGGTCAACGACACCGTCGTGGTGTTCGACCGCGTGCGCGAGAACATGCGGCGCTACAAGAGGATGTCGCTGGTCGACATGCTCAACGTCAGCGTCAACGAGACCATGTCGCGCACCATCATGACCTCGGGCACGGTGTTCGTCGCCATGGTGGCGCTGGCGCTGTTCGGCGGTCCGGTGCTGCACAGCTTCTCGTACGCCATGCTGTGGGGCGTGATCGTCGGCACCTATTCGTCGATCTGGGTCGCCAACGCCAGCCTGGTCTATCTCAACCTCAGGCCCGAGAAGCTGCGGCCGGACGACGACGCCAAGCCGACCGCCACGACGGCGCGGCCCTGAGGCACGACACGGGCGGTGGGCGATGACGACACCGACCGACAAGACGCTGCCGATGCCCGATCCGTCGGAGCGGCAGGTCATCCAGAGCTACGGCGAAGGCGGCTTCCGGGTCAGCAATGTGCGCCATGCCGGCGCGATCCTGGTGACCGCTTCGCGTACGCATGCATGGGCCGCGGCCGAGGTCGCGACGCTCGATCCGGCTCTGGTTCCCGGCGATATCGACGTGCTGGTGATCGGCTGCGGCGCGCGCGCGGCCTTCATGCCGCCGGCGACGCGCGCGGCGTTCAAGCGGCGCGGCGTGTCGCTCGAGGTGGCGGACACGCCGGCGGCGTGCCGCACCTACAACATCCTGCTGTCGGAAGGACGGCGGGTCGCCGCCGCCCTTCTGCCGGTGCCCTGAGCGTTACACCACGCGCTACGCCAGGTTGGCGTTGGCGAAGTCCCAGTTGGCCAGGTGGTCGAGGAAGACCTGCACGTATCTCGGCCGTTCGTGCCGGTAGTCGAGATAGTAGGCGTGCTCCCAGACGTCGAGCGTGAGCAGCGGCTTGTGGCCGTGGGCCAGCGGCGTGTCGGCGTTGCCGGTGCTGCTCACCGCGAGCTTGCCGTCGGCGACCACCAGCCAGGCCCAGCCCGAGCCGAACTGCTTGACCGCGGCGTTCCTGAATTCCTCGGCGAAGCGCTCGTAGCTGCCGAAATCGGCATCGATGCGTTCGGCGATCGCGCCCGACGGACGGCCGCCGCCCTGCGGCTTCATGCTGTGCCACAGGAAGGTGTGGTTCCAGACCTGCGCGGCGTTGTTGAAGATCGATGCCTTGGCCTTCTTGCGCGCCGTGGCGCGGATCACGCCTTCGAGCGGCATCTTCGCCAGGTTCGAGCCCTGGATCAGCTCGTTGAGCGTGGCGACGTATTTCGCGTGGTGCTTGCCGTGGTGGTGATCGAGCGTATTGGCGGAAATGTGCGGCTCGAGCGCGTCACGCGCATAGGGCAGCGGCGGCAGCTCGTGGGTCACCAGGGTCTTGGTCCGCGGCGCGGCAGGCGGCTTGGCCCGCGGTTCGGCCGGGGGTGTTTCCGACAGGTAGGGATTGTGCTGGTCCATGCTCGGCTCCTGTCCTGTGGGGGATGGAGCCGATATGGGGCCAGGGTCGGACGGTGACAGGGGCAGGGCGCACATGCCCCGAAATGGCCAAGGTTCGTCCGCGCTGTGTTCCCGGGCGCGCGGTGGGTCCTCAACGAAAACGGGGCCCTTGCGGGCCCCGTCTCGCTGTCGCGTGAATAGCCGCTCAGCCCTTGGCGAGATTGGCGTTGGCGAAGTCCCAGTTGACCAGGCTGTTGAGGAACGCCGCGAGGAAGTCGGGGCGGCGGTTCTGGTAGTCGAGGTAGTAGGCGTGCTCCCACACGTCGCAGGTCAGCAGCGCGGTCTGGCCGTGGACCATCGGCAGGTCGGCGTTCGGCGTCTTGGTGACCGCGAGCTTGCCCTTGTCGAGCACCAGCCAGGCCCAGCCCGAGCCGAACTGCGTCGCGCCGGCGGCCTTGAAGGCCTCGACGAACTTGTCGTAGCCGCCGAGATCCGCATCGATCTTCGCGGCGATGGCGCCGGTCGGCTTGCCGCCGCCGCCCGGCTTCATGCTGCTCCAGAAGAAGGTGTGGTTCCACACCTGCGCCGAGTTGTTGAAGATGCCGGCCTTCGACGCGTCACCGGCCGATGCCTTGATGATCTCCTCGAGCGACTGCGACGCCATCGGCGTGTCCTTCACGAGGTTGTTCAGGTTCACGACGTAGGTGTTGTGATGCTTGCCATGATGGAAGTCGAGCGTGTTGGCC
>CAYNOF010000681.1:0-4269 GCA_964398335.1 uncultured Rhizobiaceae bacterium | reverse complement strand
GAGCTCTCGCGCATGTCGGTGCGCGAGCTCACCCAGGTGCCGTGCATCGGCACCGACCGGGCCGACCTGGCGCTGGCCGGCGGCGCGATCTTCGAGGCGATCTGCCGGATGTGGCCGGTGGGCAGCATCCGGGTGGCCGATCGCGGCCTGCGCGAGGGCGTGCTGGTCGACCTGATGCGCGAGGCCGACCGCGAATCCGATCCGCTCTGCGCGCGCGACGACTGCTAACGATGGCGGCGAAGAAACCGGGCGGCAAGGGAGGCACCCGCTTCACCGGCCGCGGCCAGACCGTGCGTGTGAAGACCGCGCGCGGCCGCAAGATCGGCTCGACGCTGTGGCTCGAACGCCAGCTCAACGATCCCTACGTGCAGGAGGCCAGGCGGCAGGGTTACCGTTCCCGCGCCGCCTTCAAGCTGCGCGAGATCGACGACGAGCTGCGTTTCCTCAAGCCCGGCGCACGCGTGGTCGACCTTGGCTGCGCGCCCGGCGGCTGGACCCAGGTCGCGGTCGAACGCGTGAAGCCGGAGAAGGGCGGGCAGGTGGTCGGTATCGACATCACCGCCATCGACCCGATTCCCGGCGCCGAGATCCTGCACCACGATTTCATGGCCGACGACGCGCCCGATCTGCTGCGCGCCAAGCTCGGCGGCCCGGCCGACGCCGTGCTGAGCGACATGGCCGCCGCCGCCACGGGCCACCCGCAGACCGACCACGCCCGCATCATGGCGCTGGCCGAGGCGGCGCACGACTTCGCGCGCGCGGTGCTGCGGCCCGGCGGCGTCTATGTCGCCAAGGTGCTGCGCGGCGGCACCGAGCGGTCGCTGCTTGAGCAGCTCAAGCGCGACTTCGAGAAGGTCAAGCACATCAAGCCGCCGGCCAGCCGCGCCGATTCGGCGGAGATGTACGTCGTCGCCACCGGCTTCCGCGGTAACGCCAGGGAGACATAGGCACCCCTCACCGGTGTCGAAGCCGATCACGGGATTGGCTAAAACCTCCTCCATCCGCCGGCGCCCCGCGCCGCCATCCTGGAGGGAGAACTGTCATGACCATCGGCATGTATTCGGCCTCGGTGCCGGTCTTCCAACGCCAATTGCGGGCGTTGGGCAACGTCCTCGACAAGGGCACGGCCTTTGCCGCGTCCAAGAAGATGAAGGACGACGTGGTGCTGCAGCTCAGGCTCTATCCCGACATGCTGCCGCTCGTCAGCCAGATCCGCATTGCCTCGGACTTCGCCAAGAACACGCCGGCACTGTTGGCCGGTGTCGAGCCGCCGAAGTTCGAGGACAACGAAGCGACCCTGGCGGAGTGCAAGGCGCGCATCGACAAGACGCTGGCCTATATCGGCGATTTCCGCCGCGAGCAGATCGACGGCAGCGACGCCAGGGACATCACCCGGACCATCGCCGGCAACCCGATGACCTTCAAGGGCGAGGTCTATCTCGAGCACTTCGCCATGCCGAACTTCTATTTCCACGTCACCACGGCTTACGCGATCCTGCGCAGCATCGGCGTCGAGGTCGGCAAGCGCGACTTCATCGGCGGTCTCTGACGAGTCCGCCGGCAGGACGCCGGCGCACCCCAAGACGTGGTTCGTTGCGCCGGAACCTGACCCGGCGCAACGAATCACCGGCCCCTTGCAAAACAAGCAGTACACAATATCTGGTGAACTCCTTGGCTTTGGAGCCGCGATGTGTATGATGGCGCGCCATCCCAAGGGATACGCGGGTGGCGAGGGCGCCACCCATTGATGGACGAGGTGGCGGTCATGGAAATTCAGGAAGCATTGACGTTCGACGACGTCCTCCTGAAGCCGGCCGCCTCGGCGGTGCTTCCCAACCAGACCCAGACCAAGACACGGCTCACCCGCACGGTCGAGCTCGGCATTCCGCTGATCTCGGCGGCGATGGACACCGTCACCGAGGCCAACATGGCGATCGCCATGGCGCAGGTCGGCGGGCTGGGCGTGGTGCACAAGAACCTCGACATCGAGGCGCAGGCCAACGAGGTGCGCAAGGTCAAGAAGTTCGAAAGCGGCATGGTGGTCAACCCGCTGACCATCGAGCCCGATGCGACGCTCGCCGATGCGCTGAAGCTGATGTCGGCGCACAACATCTCCGGCGTGCCCGTCGTCGAGAGGAACGGCAGGCTGGTCGGCATCCTCACCAACCGCGACGTGCGCTTCGCCACCGACGAGAGCGCGCTGGTGAGCTCGCTGATGACCAAGGACCGCCTGGTCACCGTGAACGAGGGCGTCAGCCGCGAGGAGGCCAAGCGCCTGCTGCACCAGCGGCGCATCGAGAAGCTGCTGGTGGTCGACAACGAGTACCGCTGCGTCGGCCTGATCACGGTCAAGGACATCGAGAAGGCCAACAAGCATCCCTTCGCCTGCAAGGACGAGAAGGGCCGCCTGCGCGTCGCCGCCGCCACCGGCGTGGGCGACGACGGCTATCGCAGGGCCGAGGCGCTGCTCGATGCCGATGTCGACATCATCGTCGTCGACACCGCGCACGGCCATTCGAAGGGCGTGCTCGAATCGGTGAGCCGCATCAAGAAGCTCAGCAACTACGCCCAGGTGATCGCCGGCAACGTCGCCACCGCCGAAGGCACGCGCGCGCTGATCGACGCCGGCGCCGACGCGGTGAAGATCGGCATCGGTCCGGGCTCGATCTGCACCACCCGCATCGTCGCCGGCGTCGGCGTGCCGCAGCTCACCGCGATCATGGAATCGGCCGAAATCTGCCACGCCGCCGGCGTGCCGGCGATCGCCGATGGCGGCATCAAGTATTCGGGCGATCTCGCCAAGGCGATCGCCGCCGGCGCCGACGTCGCCATGATCGGCTCGCTGCTCGCCGGCACCGACGAGAGCCCGGGCGAGGTCTTCCTCTACCAGGGCCGCTCGTACAAATCCTACCGCGGCATGGGCTCGATCGGCGCCATGGCGCGCGGCTCGGCCGACCGCTACTTCCAGCAGGAAGTCGCCAACACGCTGAAGCTGGTCCCTGAAGGCATCGAGGGCCGCGTCGCCTACAAGGGTCCGGTGGGCAACGTGATCCACCAGCTGGTCGGCGGCCTGAAGGCGGCGATGGGCTACACCGGCAACGGCTCGATCGCCGAGATGCAGACCAATTGCCGCTTCCTGAAGATCACCGGCTCGGGCCTGCGCGAGAGCCACGTCCACGACGTCGACATCATGCGCGAGGCGCCGAACTACCGGCAGAACATGTGACAGGCACGGCCGGTCAATCCGACGCCGCGCGCAGTGCCGGTTCCGGTGGCTGCAGGATGGCCTGGATGGCGTCGTGGATCACGGCGCCGATGTCGTGCTGGTAGAGCCACAGGCTGTTGGCCTGGCCCCTGAAATCGGGCTCGCCGCCCATGCTGCCGGTCGGGCGATAGCCTGATCCGAGCCCGATGCCGAAAATGGTGGGCAGCACGCTGCCGTCGGCCAGCATCATGCGGCACCGGTCGTCGACCGAGGCGCCGCCGCAATCGGCGTTGAGCGGCAGGCGGCGGTCGCTGGCGTCGAAGACCGGCAGGGTCGCTGCGCGATAACCGAAGGCGGGGACGACCAGGGCCGCGCTCCTGATGACGGTGCGCAAGACCTCCTGCTCGAGACTCTCCAGCGGCATCGCCACCACGCGCGGCTCGGGGGCGGCAGCGGGCCGCTGCTCGATCTGGCGCCACAGGTCGCGGCCGTTGCCGCGCAAGCCGCCCAGGCGGTTCACGCGCCCGGTGCGCGGGCAGATGTCGCCCAAGGTCACCGGATGGAGATCGGCCTCGGCCGCCTCGCGGTCGGGATAGAAGATCGGCGGCGGCCGGCGCTGCAGGATCACGATCTGGCCACGTCGCAGCGCTTCGGCCTCGGGCAGTTGCAGCAGTGCCCAGGCGGCGGAGTAGGCGCTGTGTGAGCCGCCCAGGATCACGATGCGCCGTGCCCCCGCGCTGGCCAGGATCGATCTTGCTTCCTGCAGCCCGGCCTTCGACAGCAGGTGGTCCGACGGCATCAGCTCCTCGGCCAGGGTCAGGTCGAACAGCAGCGGCGGTTCGGGCGCGTTCTGCCTGCCGCCCAGCGCCACGATGGCGGTGCGTGCAGCGAGCGTCGTGCGCTCGCCATCCGCCGGGCGCAGCTCGACTTCGATCGCGCCGTCACGCCGCAGCCGCAGCGCCTTCGCCTCGGTGCGCGACAGGAAGCGCGCGTTGCCGTGGGCGCGCACGACGCTTTCCAGCGCCTCGCCCAGCCGGTGCATGTAGCGGTCCACCAGCGACAGC
>CAYNOF010000680.1:0-2949 GCA_964398335.1 uncultured Rhizobiaceae bacterium | reverse complement strand
TCGCCAGCCGGTCCTCCGGGACAGATTTCATGAGTTCAAGTGTTGTCTGAAGAGACACACTTAAAGTTTTGAGATTCCTATTATTAATACCTAGGAGTTGAGATTTTAGTTTAAGTGCTCGTTCAAGTTCTGCTTGATCATGAACCTCGATCAGCACGTCCATGCCCCAGGTATCGGCAGCCGCATGAAGATCGGCGGCCAAGCCATCGGAAAGGCAGGCCATGATCAGCAGGATACAGTCGGCTCCCAGGGCGCGGCTTTCGACCACCTGGTAGGGGTCGATCATGAAGTCCTTGCGCAGGGCCGGCAGCGCCGGCGCAGCGGCGCGCGCGGCGACGAGATCGGAGTCGTCACCCTGGAAGTAGGGGATATCGGTCAGCACGGACAGGCAAGTGGCGCCGCCGGCCGCGTAGGCAGCAGCCAGCGACGGCGGATCGAAATCGGGGCGGATCAGGCCCTTGGAGGGCGAGGCCTTCTTG
This sequence comes from uncultured Rhizobiaceae bacterium, assembly GCA_964398335.1. Taxonomy (GTDB): domain Bacteria; phylum Pseudomonadota; class Alphaproteobacteria; order Reyranellales; family Reyranellaceae; genus JAFAZJ01. The sequence goes on along the minus strand of CAYNOF010000680.1, from coordinate 2,470 downwards.
ATCTCGGCGATCAGGCCGTAGCGGCCGGCGGCCACGGCCGCGCGCAACGCCTTGGCGAAGCCGCGTGTCGGGCCGGCGGCACGGGCAGCGGCCTCGAGCGAGGAGAGCGGGCGCGCCTTCTTGCGTTCCGCCACCAGCACGGCCTTGTCGGCGCAGATCTTGTCCAGCGCCGTGCCGGTGGCAGCGAAGCCGGCGATCATCTTCAGGGTATCGCTGTCGGCCATCTCGCCCTCACGCCGCCACGGGTCCGCAGAGCTCGACCAGCCGCGCCAGCGAGGCCCTGGCGGCGCCTGAGGCGATCGACTGCGCGGCCTGCGCCACGCCCTCCTTGAGATCCTTCGCCTTGCCGGCGACCGTCAGCGCCGCGGCGCTGTTGAGCAGCACGATATCGCGAAACGCGCTCGGCTCGCCCGCCAGCACGGCGTGGATGGCGCGCGCATTGTGCGCCGGATCGCCGCCCTTGAGCTGCTCGATCGTGCTGCGCGGCAGGCCGGCATCCTCCGGCTTGATCTCCAGCTCGCGCACCGTGACCGTGCCGCCGGCGCCGCGCGTCATCTCGGCGGCGTAGGTCGTGGTCGTGGTGGTGATCTCGTCCATGCCATCCGTGCCGTGCACGACCAATGCGCGCTCCAGGCCCAGCCGTCCGAGCGCGCCGGCGACCAGCGGCACCCAGCGGCGATCGTAGACGCCCACCAGCTGGCGCTTCACCAGTGCCGGGTTCGACAGCGGGCCCAGCAGGTTGAAGATGGTGCGCGTCGGCGCCAGTTCCACCCGCGGTCCGGCGACGTTGCGCATGGCGCTGTGATGACGCGGCGCCATCAGGAAGCAGATCCTGGCCTCGGCGAGCGCGCGCTGCAGGGCGGGGATCGGCACATCCATGCCCACGCCCAGCGCCGAGAGTACATCGCCCGCGCCCGACTTCGAGGTGAAGGCGCGGTTGCCGTGCTTGGCCACCGGCACGCCGCAGCCGGCCACCACGATCGCCGAGGCGGTCGAGACGTTGTAGGTGCCGTGGTGGTCACCGCCGGTGCCGACGATGTCGATCGTGCCCTCGGGCGCTTCGACGCGCACCATCTTGCTGCGCAGCACGCGCGCTCCGCCGGCCAGCTCCTCGACGGTCTCGCCGCGCACGCGAAGCGCCATCAGGAAGGCGCCCATCTGCGCCGGGGTGGCGTTGCCCGCGGTCATGATGTCGAAGGCGCGCTCGGCCTCGCTCTCGCTCAGGCCGACGCCGGTGCCGACCTTGGCCAGCAAGTGGCGGAATTCGTCGATGTCGCCGCTCACGGGCGGTGTCTCTGGTTCGGGCGCATGCGCCGCAGCTATAGCGACTGTGGATGATCACGCGCAATTCACGTGACGACCGTACCATTTATGTTAACATAAGTGAACGCTTGCTTTTATCCATCAGAGGGGGAGATTGGGCGATGTCGTGGTTCGTCAGGATTACCCGCTTCGGTAGCGTGCACATGGTGCGTTCGCAGGACCAGTCCAATTCCTGCGCCATGGCCTCGGTCATCATGATCAACTTCAAGATGAAGAAGGGCGCGATGTTCGCCGGCCTGGCCGCCGGCAGCGCCGTGAGCGTCAGCGGCATTCCCTTCGGCAGCTATATCGGCCAGACGCTCTCGCGCGCCGCGATCGACTATGCGGTGAAGAGCGAGGCGGAGGTCGACAAGCTCTACGAGAAGGTGAAAGGCGCCTCGCACGACTTCGAGAAGAACGGTGCGAAGCCGAGCTTCCTGCCGCCGATCATGACCGCCCTCGGCCTTGGCCAGTGGGAGACGGTCAATGTCGGTGAGGGCGGCCTGGCGCAGGCGGTGATCGACGCGACCAAGGACGGCACGCCGGTGCTGCTCGCCTGCGTCTGGGATGCCGGCGGCGGCCATGCCCTGGTCGTCGACGAGGTCCACACCTTCCTCGGCAGCACCTATTTCTGCGTGTGCGATCCGTGGGACGCCGAGCTGCGCGTCATCAGCGTCACGCCGGGGCAGACGGTGCGCTACGACGGCAGCGACAAGCCGATCTCGGTCTCGTTCGGCGGCGATCGGCGCGAGTATCCGGCCGGCAACAACAAGGGCAAGTTCGACGGCCGCATCGTGCGGCCCAAGAAGTAGCCGGTTCAGCCGCCGCGATCGCTTCGGTCCGCCGGCAGCGCCAGCACGGCATAGCGCGCGTAGTCGCGGTGCGGGCGCTCGCAGCGCAAGGTGGCGCCGAGCGCCTGGGCATGCTCGGCCAGCGCCGCCTCGAGCTCGGCGCGCGGCGTGACGTGGAACTCGGCGAGCCATCGGCGCAGCGCGAGGCGGAAAAGCGCGGGCAGGCGCGACTGCTCGCCGAAATCTACGACATGGAACTGGCCGCCGGGCGCGACACTGGCGTTCGCGCGGCTGAGCGCCTCGCGCCACGGCGGGATCATCGACAGGCTGTAGGAGGCGAAGACGCGCTGGAAGCGCGCGACGCCGAACAGCGCCTG
>CAYNOF010000679.1:0-3242 GCA_964398335.1 uncultured Rhizobiaceae bacterium | reverse complement strand
CGTTTGACCAGCGCCGGATCGTCGAGCGCCTTCTTCACCGCGGCGTTGATCTTCTCGGCGATCGCCGGATCGAGCCCCTTGGGCGCGAACAGTGCGAACCAAGTGTAGCTCTCGTAGCCGGGTACGCCGGCCTCGTCGATGGTCGGGATCTCGGGGATCGCCGCGACGCGCTGCTTGGTGGTGACGCCCAGCAGCCGCACCTTGCCGGCGCGCCATTGCGTCAGCACGGTCTGCACCGGGTTGAAGATGCAGCAGGTCTGGCCGGTGATCACCGACTGCAGCGCCTCGGGGCCGCCCTTGTAGGGCACGTGCACCATGTCGAGCTTGGCCCGCGCGACGAACTCGGCGAAGGCGAGATGCGTGCCGGTGCCGTTGCCGGTCGAGGCGTAGTTGTACTTGCCCGGCGCCGCCTTCACCTTGGCGATGAACTCCTGCACCGTCCTGGCGTCGATCACCTCGGGGTTGGTGGTCAGCACGTTGGACACGTCGATCAGCGGCGTGATCGGCGTGAAGTCGGCCTCGACGTCGAAGGGCAGGCGCTTGTAGAGCGCCGGGTTCACGCCGTGCGTCGCCGAGGTGCCGAACAGGATCGTGTAGCCGTCGGGCTTGGCGTTGGCGACCAGCTCGGAGGCGATGTTGCCGCCGGCGCCGGTCTTGTAGTCGAGCACGATCTTGGCGTTCAGCGACTGCTCGAGCGGCTGCTGCAGCATGCGGGCCACGACATCGACGCCGGAGCCGGGCGGGAAGCCCATGTAGATCGTGATCGGCTTGGCGCTCGGCCATTCCTGCGCCGCGACGGGAGCGGCGAGGCCGAGCGCCGCGAGCGCGGCGACGATGCGAACAAGCTTTCTCATGACGCGACGTCCTGCGAAGACTGAAGTTGCCGCATCGTAAGGCTAATCCGCCTTATGCGGCCAGCCGCAGAATCCGTGCGGCGAGCCGCTCGCGCTCGTCGGCGGCGAAGGTCACGAGCTTGCGCGCCTTCTGGTCGAACAGCACGCCGACGCCATCGGCCACGGCCGCCAGCTCGCCGCTGTCGGCGTCGAACATGAAGTGCGCGATGTGCATGGTCTTCTCGGTCGTCGCCAGCACGCCGCTCTTCACCACGACCAGCGCGCCGGCGCGCAGCGGCCGGCGGATCTCGTTGCGCAGCTCAAGCACCACGGTGCCCTGGTCGCGCTCGCGCATCTGCAGGCGGTCGAAGCCCGCGCCCTGCCAGAAGCTCGGCGCACCGTCGGAGTAGCGCGCGAAATGGAAGCGCGGCAGCAGGTGGCCCTGCGCATCGCATTCCTCCGGCTGCACGACACCCTGGCAGATCGTGAACAGCTCCAGGGACTCCGCGTGCGCCAGCGTCAGATCGGGCATCGCTCCCAACGAGCCGGCGGTGCGCGGCTGCGCGTTGGCCGGCAAGGTCACGCGCATTGCCTCGGCGAGCTCGCGGAAGGCATCCGGCCACGCCATGGGGGCATCGTCCTGGTCGACGCAGCGCGTGACCTGCCGCACGGTGCCTGCCACCTCGCCGCTCAGCGCATTGCGGATCTCGTGATAGGCCACCAGCGTCGACTCGCCGACCTCGACCGGACCCGAGACGACCTCCCAGGCATCGGCGGCGAACATCTCGCGGTGATAGCGGATGTGATCCTCGACGGTGCGCACCGCGAGGCCCCGCGCAGCGAGCGCACGCGGTCCCAGCCCGAGCGCCGCCTCGAGATGGCGCGCGCCGTCCCAGGCGAAGGCGGGGAAGTACTGGACGTTGAGGTGGTCGTTCTCGTCGCACTGCCAGGTGTTGACGCAGCCGCGCGCGGTGGAGATCAGGTCGGTCATCGCCCTGCGCCTGTAGCATCGCCTCGACCGCGGCGCCATCGCGGCGCTAGGATCGCGCCGCCATGCGAACGGGGACAAGCCGATGATCTACGAGCTGCGCACCTACAACGTGAAGCCCGAGCACGCCGCCGACGTGGTCGCGGTCTACGAGCAGTATGGCTGGCCGCAGCTCAGGAAGTGGCGCAAGAATCTCGTCGGCTACTTCATCTCCGACATCGGCCCGCTGCACCAGATCGTGCATCTCTGGAAGTTCGCCGACCACAACGCGCGCGACCACCAGTGGACCACCTTGCGCGCCAATCCCAAGTTCGTCGATTTCGGCCGCCGCATCCGCCCGATGCTGGCCTCGCAGGAGAACAAGATCCTGAAGGCCGCACCGTGGAGCCCGAAGGTCTAGCCTACGCCTTCTTCGCCTTCTGGATCGCGTCCCACACGCGCTGCGGCGTGGCGGGCATGTCGATGTGGGTGACGCCCAGCGGCAGCAGGGCGTCGACCACCGCGTTCATCACCGATGGCAGCGAGCCGGCGCAGCCGGCCTCGCCGCAGCCCTTGGCGCCCAGCACGTTGGTCTTGGCCGGCACCGGATGGAAGTCGCCGACGAAGAACGGCGCGTCCGACGCGCGCGGCAGCGCGTAGTCGGTGTAGGAGCCGGTGAGGAACTGGCCGTCCTCGCTGTAGACCGTGCGCTCGAACAGCGCCTGGCCGATGCCCTGCACGATGCCGCCATGCGCCTGGCCGGCCACCAGCATCGGGTTGATGACGGTGCCGAAGTCGTTGACCATCGAGTACTTCACCACCTCGACCACGCCGGTCTCGGGATCGACCTCGACCTCGCAGACATGGCAGCCATTGGGATAGGCCGACGGCGCCGCTTCGTGCACGTGCTTGACGTCGAGCGTCGTCGGCGTGCCCTCGGGCAGCATCAGCCCGCCACGCAGCTTCTCGGCCAGCTCCATGATGCCGATGCCGCGATCGGTGCCGACGATGGCGAAGCGGCCGCGCTGGAACTCGATGTCGGCCACCGCCGCCTCGAGCACGACCGAGGCGATCTTCTTGCCGTTGTCGACGACCTTCTCGCTGGCTTCGACGATCGCGGCACCGCTGGCCATGATCGACTTCGAGCCGCCGGTGCCGCCGCCGGCGATCAGCTCGTCGCTGTCGCCCTGCAGCAGGCGGATCTTGTCGAACGGGATGCCCAGCCGGTCGCTCAGCACCTGGGCGAAGGGCGTGGCGTGACCCTGGCCGTAGTCGAGCGTGCCGGTGATGATGGTGACGTCGCCATTGGCCTCGAAGCGGATGCCGCCCATCTCCTTGGTCGGCGGCGCCGTGACCTCGAGGTAGTTGCCGATGCCCAGGCCGCGCAGCCGGCCGCGCCGCGCGCTCTCCGCCTTGCGCGCCACGAAGCCGTCGACGTCGGC
>CAYNOF010000678.1:0-1624 GCA_964398335.1 uncultured Rhizobiaceae bacterium | reverse complement strand
GACGCGCTGCTTGCCGGCCAGCGCCTGCACGCTGCCGCCGGGCAGGGTGACGCGCGCATTGGTCTTGTCGATGCGGAAGAGCGCGGCCGTGAGCGCCAGCTTCTCGTCGAGGATGTCCCACTTGGTGCCGATCTCGTAGCTGTAGTTGCGTTCGGGATCGAGGTTGGCGTTGCCGGCGACGATGGCGCCGTAGTCGGCGCCGCCGCCGTCGAGCTGCTCGCCCGAGGGGTTCGAGGAGGAGGCGAAGAGGGCGTAGGCGCTGGCGAAGGGCAGCGGCTTGTAGGTCAGGCCGACGTTCCAGTTCAGGAAGGTCGAGTGGTTGTACAGCCCGTTGCTCGCTGCCGCCGTGGCCGCGGTGTAGATCGTGTAGTCGTCGAGGCGCAGCCCGCCGCTCAGCTCGAACTGGCTGCCGAGCTTCATCGTGTCGAAGATGTAGATCGCCTTGCTGTCGACCGTCGAGCGCGTGAACGTGCCGGCCGGCCGCACCGAGCCGGTCCAAGGCAGATAGGGGTTGGGATCCCAGATGTTCTGCGTCACGCCGGTCGGCGTGACTGTGTAGGGATAGTTCGACGAGATCTCCTTGGAGATCTCGAAGCCCGCAACCATGGTGTGACGCACCGGCCCGGTCTCGAACTTGGCCGTGAAATCGCTCTGCGAGGCCGCGAGCTTGGTGTTCGAGTTGCGGTTCTTGGCGTTGGCGCTGACGGTGCCGGCCGTGAGGTTCGGACCCTCGGGCGCCGACACGACGTAGTCGTTGGTCGTCCAGCCGTAGCGCAGCTGCTGGCGGAACGACAGCCAGTCGGTGAATTTGTGGTTGAAGGTGCCGGTGAAGATGTCGGCCGACACGTGACGGAAGTCGCGGTTGACCAGGCCGTAGAAATTGTCGCGACCGGCATTGTAGAGCGGGTGCCCGGTACGCGGGTCGAACGGCACGCCGTAGTCCGGCAGCTCCTTCGACGACAGGTGATAGTAGCTCAGCGTGAAGTTGGTGTCGGAGTTCAGGCCGATCGTCAGCGACGGCGCGATGCCCCATTTCTGCTGCCAGACCGGCGAGCGGCCCGGCGTCTCCGAGTAGTTGAACATGCCCGAGACGCGGACGGCGAAGTTCTCGTTGAGCACCTGGTTCACGTCGGCGGTGACGCGCGCGAAATCGTCGGTGCCGCCGGTGACGTCGGCGGCGTAGAAGCTCTGCTTCTTCGGCGTCTTGCTGACGATGTTGACGCTGCCGCCGGTGCCGCCGCGGCCGATATAGGTCGAGCCCGGCCCCTTGATGATGTCGACCTGCTCGACGTTGAACGTCTCGCGCGAGGTCACGCCGGGATCGCGCATGCCGTCGACGAAGATGTCGCCGCGCGCCTCGAAGCCGCGGATCAGGATGCGATCGCCCAGCGCGTTGCCGCCTTCGCCGGTGCCCAGCGTGATGCCGGGCTGCAGGCGCAGGAGGTCCTTCATCGACGTGATGCCCTGGTCCTTGATCAGCTCCTTCGGGATGACGACCACGGAGCGCGGCGTATCACGCAGCGGCTCGGTGAACTTCGGCGAGGCCGCGCGGTCGACCTTGTAGTCGAAGGGCGGGCGGTCGCCGCTGACCGGCAGGGTCGGCAATTGCTCGGCCGGCGGCTGG